>DNLZ01000154.1 GCA_003488325.1 Planctomycetaceae bacterium | reverse complement strand
GCGGCGGCCTCGAGGGCGGCGACCCGATCGCGGGCCGAAATCTCTGCGGCCGGGTCCTTCACCGCGGCTCGAGCCTCGGCGGGCAGCTTGTCGATCGCCTCTTTTCTCGCCTGCCTGGCTTTCGCCTCGGCGGCCGCGAGGCCAGCCTTCGCCTCCGCTCCGGCGGCGGCGAGTCGGTGCGTGAGGTCGCGGATGCGCTTTCTCGGCGACGGCGTCCCGGGGGGCGGCGTCCGCGGTGGCCGCGGGGCGGTCTTTGCGGCGAGGAGGGCGACGAAGTCGGCGAGGCTGCGGGGGGGTGCCGAGAGCGGCTCCATCTGCACGAGCAGATGCTTCGCCTCCTTGAGCTTGAGCGACGCCACCGGTGCACGCCCCCGCCAGACGAGCACCAGCTGCTCGTGATCCATGTCGACCCAGACCGTATCGATCGCGAGCGGCACCTCGCGCACATCGAGGCCTGTTCCGATCGCCTGCGACAGGACCATCCGCGGACGGACCGCCGGCAGGTACGTGCGATATTCGGGGATCCTCGGGTGCAGGTTCGTGAAGCGGCACTCCTCGTCGCCCGCCGGAGGCCGCTCGAACCACTGGTCCGGCGGGGTGGCGTTGTAGTACGAGAGGTCGAAGTCGTGCGGCAGCCACGGCCACCGCCGTGCGGTCCAGTCATCGCCGTAGGTGCCCGTCTTCGCCTGACGCACCGGCCACATCGGCGGGAGCGGCGCGAGGCCCGCAGGCGCGTCGTGGCGTCGGCTTGTGTGCCCGGGCATGAGCGGACCGAGCTCGATGACGGGGGCACCCGGCGTGTGCGCGTCGCGGCCGATCGGGTTTGCGCCATTCTCCGGGCCGCCCCAGGTCGCGGCATATCGCAGCGGCGTCGGTTCGGCCGGCCGCGCCGCGCCGGGGGATAGATGCCGCGAGAAAAAATGCGGCTCCCACGGACGCGCCCCGAATACGACCAGCGACTTCCACAGCACGCCGATCCGGGCGGTCACCTCGAACATCGTCGCCCCGGGCGACGGAGGGTGCGCGGTGCCCACGACCGCAAATTCAGCCCGTGGCTTGTGGGGCACCATGTCCGACGCGTACGCGAGCCCCTGCGAGAGGTCGCCGTCGAACGCCACGTCGCCCGACAGCGGCAACGGTCCCGCGGGCCAGGGCACGGCGACTCCCTCCGGCACCAGCCGCCACGTCGTCTTCACGAAGAACGAGCCCGAGAGGCCGTCGATCGCCGGCTCGACCGTCGGAGGCAGCCGGCTCACCAGCCAGCCGACCGTCACCACGTTCGGGTCAAGGTTGATGACGTGCATGGCGGCAATCCCGCATCGCCTCGGCCGTCAGACGAGCCCATTGCAAGCGGTCTTCTCGTTCACGCGGGTCAGTATACTCCTGGCATATTCGGAGAATCTCGATGTCCAGTTTCCCCGCCACCGCGACTCCTCAACCTGCGGCCAGCCCTCAGGACGACGGCATCGACGCGACCATCGCCCTGCACGTGTCGCACACGTTTTATCGCTTCCGGTCCCGCAATCCCCTCCAGTGGTCACAGCAACAGCGTGCACAGGCAGAGGAGGTGTTTTGCGACATTCTGCGGCCTGATCACCCGGATGGACCGGCGGCCCTGCAAACATGGTATCTGCGCGGTGGTCTGGCTGATTTCGGAGTATTCGCCAAAGACTCGTCACCGTTCGCCGTCGAAGGTATCCGGCATCGCCTCTTGGCGAGCGCGATCGGGGAACTCCTCGAGCCGGTATTTGCGTTCGCCAGCATGACGGGACCGGGCGAACATCTCGTCCCCCCGCGGGAATTCGCGCGGGTGCTGACCGACGGCGGAATGGCGACGCACAGCGCCGAGCATACGACCGCTCTTGAAGATTACACACGGACATGGACGGAAATCATCGCCGATGCTCGTGACCCCAGGATCCCCTCGGGGCGAAACGTGTTTTTCTCCGGCATCCGCGTACGCGACACCCAGCCATCGTGGCATTCCCTCCCTTTGCTCGAGCGCATCGAGATCATGACCCAGTTGATGGAACTTGGCGCACGGTCTCCGGAGAATGTTTCAGAGCAGTTGACGCGGGGAAGTGGATTCGCCGACCTCGATTATGGCATGACTCTCTGGTCCGCGCGGCCTGAATATCTAAGCGCCTTCATCACCGCACGAAAATTTTCGACTTTCATCTCGAAGTATGCCACGCTCGGACCGTGCTTCGCGGGGATCGTGCAGGACGCCTCCGGCATCCTCTCGCAATGCCGCGTGCTGAAGGCCGCCCATTGAAAGCCGACGCGCCCACTTGCCTTCGAGCATTAAAGTGCTGCGCGACTCTCCTTGGTTTTGATTCCGTGGATAGATCTGGCGCTACGACAACGGGATTGAGCTCAAAAACGTGAGGCAACCGTGCGCCACGGCTGCCATCTCACCGACATCCCCGCCGATTGCGCCTCCCGCTGAGCCGAGGACATTCGCGACTTCACCAGCGGTCTCTCCGATTTTGGGAACAACCGCCGGGACTTCAGCCCCAAGTTGCTCGGCCATGTTTCCGCCTTGCTCGACAGCGTCGGAAACGTCCTGGGCTTTCTCAGATGCTGCTTCGAGTTGTTCGGCGGCTTTTGAGCCCGTTCGGGAGGCCTTAGAAACCAATTTTCCGAACGCTTGAGCGTAATTACTGAACGTTTCTACTGCCCGCTTCGGCAAGCTTCGAGCGAGGCTAGTCGCGAAGTTACCTTTTTTGCCTCCGCCGCTCGCGATTTCAGCCGGGTCGTCCTCCTCGCCGGCGCCGCCGAAATCGTCGCCAGCCTCGACGACTGTACTGCTTCGCTCGACATATTCAGGATTCTCCGGCGGGGGCCGGCTGTCGTCTTCAAGTTCATCCTCGTCGTCTTCAAGTTCATCCTGTAACTCCAGATCTTCTTCAGGCGGAGCGGAGGGTGCATAGGGATCCTCCCCGGGTTGGTTGCCCTCAGGCGTTTCTTCCTCCGGCGTTTCTGCCTCAGGCTTGGCGTCTTCCTCCGGGGTGTCATCCTCGGGGCCCGAATCGTCCCCCTCGTCCGGTTCGGTCTCCGGATCGACGCTGGCCGGGACGGGGGGTACGGGCACTACGGTGTCTTCAACCACCGTGACTTCTTCTGGCACCGGTGGCTGGCCGAGGTTGATGATCTCGCCGTTGATGAACACGCTTAAGCCGTTGACTTGCACGTTTTGTTCGGCGAGGAGCACATTGGCGCCGCCGCCGATCAGGACCATCGTCGCCACGGCCCCGATCACGCTGTCGACTGCGTTGTTCGCGTACGTGCCCTCGCTCGTGTCGATGAGCGCGGCGGCGCCGGACCGGGTAATCGTGTCCGCGGCGATCGACAGATCGGTCTCCGCACCGAGATTCATCTCGGCGGCCTCGAGCGTCTTGACGCCGACGACCGATTCCGTGCTCGCACCGGTGACGGTCACCGTGCGCGTGCCATGCTTCTCGACATGCACCGGGTGTTCTTCGGTCCACGACGAGGCGTAGTCGCTCGCCCACCCCCACACCACGTTGGCGATGCCGCCGAGGACGAGCGTCTGCACCCCCACCACGAACATCCCGCACTGCAGGCCGGCGACCGTGATGTTGTTCATGCCGACGACGGTCTGGGAGTTCATCCCCAGCACCGTGTCACTGCTCATTCCCTCGACCAGCCAGTTCCGGTCGCCGTGGACGAATTGGGTGGCGTCGCCCTTGGAGGACTTCGTGTAGCCGCCTTCACCAGACACGTGACATGGCTCCCGCAGGGTCTCAGTGCGATTGCACCGCCACATCGGGCGGTCCGGCACCGCCGATGCTCGAGTCGTTCGGATGCGTGCCGCCGATCATGATGCTCGTCGACTTCCACGGGCTCGAGAGCGTGATCGTCGGCTCCGAGGGGATGGGGTTGAGGGCGATGAAGTTGCCGCTCGGGTCCTTGATGATCGACACGCCCGCGGCGTCGGGCAGCAGCACCGGCGGCAGGTGATCGCCGTTGTAGACGCAGCCCAGGATCACCGGCCGGTCGATGTCGTGGTGCTCGAAGCCGACGAGCACCTCGTTGCCGGAGCGGGCCAGGTGCAGGGCTCCCCATCGGTGGCCGGCGAGCAGCTGCGAGACGCGGATCCAGCACGACGGGTCGCCCCCGCGATTCCAGGGAATCGTCACCTGCAGCCGCGCCATCCCGTCGGCATACGGCTGCGTCGGGGGCTGCCCCTCGGGTGCATGGACGAACGCGGAGTGCACTCCCGCGGCCAGCGGCTTGGGCGTGAGCCGCTGGGGACGAAACTGCCTCGCGCAGGGAATCGCCTCGAACGTGCAGCGGTGCGCGAAGGCGGCGGCGTCGCCTGCCGAGGCCGCGTCGATCTCGAGGTGGGCCGTCGTCACCAGGAACTCACCGTTGTCCCCGCTCACCGGGAATCCCTGCAGCCGGATCTGGTAGCCGGCGGCGATCTTCAGCGAATTGCTCGAGCCCTCGTACACCAGGGCCTCGCAGGCGATCGCTTCGCTCCGCAGCCGGGCATCGCGACGGGCCTCGTCGTGCGTGAACACGCCGGCTGGAAAGTGGTACTCGGCCGCGCCGTCGAGCGTCGAGGCCCCGAGCACCTGCTCCGTCGCCGCGAGCGACGTCGACGCCAGGCGGTAGTTGTAGTCGTCCGACGTGACGCTCTCGGACACGAGCCGGTGCCGGAAATCCCACGACGTCACGACCTCGCGCACGCCTTCGGCCGACTCGTCGGGGTCGTAGACGAGCGTCTCGGCTCCGGGGAAGGGGCCGTGGTTGGCGAACGAGTCGCAGAGCACGAGCGTGTGTCGGTCCGCCGCATGCCGCCAGAACGAGTAGAGGCCGTCGTGCTCCGCCGTGCGCAGCACGAAGTCGAGGTCGGTCTCGTCGTGCTGCGCCCGAAACTCCCGGGTCGGCGGTGCGTCGATCGCCATGACCTCGTAGGCGGTCTGGCCGGTGGCCCGGAACACCGCCGCGAGGATCTCGAGCGCGTTCTTGTCCTGAAACCACCGCGACCAGCGCCGCAGCCGGAGCATGCCCAGCCACGACTCCACCGACACGCGGTAGGCGAAAGGCTCGTCCTCGCCTCGACGATGGATGCACCGCAGTTCGGACGCGATGCCGTGCAGGTGCCGCCGCCCGCCGTCGGGCATCTGGAGCGTTGCCGCCACGGGGCGGCCGAGGATCTTCGAGGGCTCGACCACCCCATCCGGGGCGACGAAATCGATCTCGAGGGCGAATGGACGACCGAGCCGCTCCCGGTACGAAAGCCGCACGACGCGGGCCAGACCGGCCGCGAGACCGGGCAGGGCGAGGCCGATCTCGCGGATGAAGGTTCCGCCGCTCGAAATGGGCGCAGCCATACGCGATCCCGCGGGTGCCCACGAGACTCTTTTTGATTCTCCGCCTGCGAGGATTTATATCTGCGGGGCCAGCCGACGCAACGATCTCGTAGCGAAAGACCACGCCACCAGAAGACCTCCGACAAGGACCGCTGCCATGCCAGGCAAAGTCGTCAACACCGGAACCGTGATCAAGTGCTCGTTCGGGGCCGCTCCCGTCCCGATCGTGGTCACCCCCCTTGGCGTCTTTGCGAATGACCTGCCGGCCGCCGCGATCGACAACGCCGTGCCTCTCGAGAACGTGCTCACGTTCGGGATGTGCCGCTCGCCGGAAAATCCGGAGGTCGCTGCGGCGACGGCGCTGGCCGAGGGCGTGCTCACGCCGATGCCATGTGTGCCGATGACTGAAATCTGGACCCCGGGGATGCCCAATATCCTGCTCAAGGGCCTGCCGATCCTCGATCAGGAGTCGAAGTGCTTCTGCGACTACGGCGGTGTGATTTCGATCGAGGCCGCCACCTCCACGGTCGAATGCGGCTCATGATTTTCTCGTGATCCAGCCGCCGACCGAACGCTTGCGTCCCGGCGTCTTTGTGCTACGGTGCGAAGGCTTTTCCAGCGGGGCCCTCACCGGCCGAACCGCCGGGCCGCGTTGGCCGTAGAACTGGCCGAAAGGAAGACGAGGCGGAGCAAAGGATCGAAGAGGCCTCCTCGGCTGGTCGATGTGAGGCCGCAACGACGGAAGGTCACATTTTGCGAAGAAAGGAACTCGATCATGGCCATTTATTTCAAGTTTGACGGGGCTGA
>DNLZ01000306.1 GCA_003488325.1 Planctomycetaceae bacterium | reverse complement strand
CCCTGCACGAGCGGGTGCTCTATGAGCGCCTGAAGAGGGACGTCGGTTCCGGGGGCCTCGAGGTGCAGCGCCTTCTGGTGCCGGAGCGCGTCGAACTCGATCCCGCCGCCCTGGAACTCGTCGATACCCACCTCGACGTGCTGCGTCGGGCCGGCATGGAGATCGCTCCGTTCGGCGGCGTGACGGTCATCGTGACCGCGAAGCCCGCGCTCGTCGGCCGGACCCCGGCCCGGGAGATCGTCCGCGAGATCCTCGACCGGCTCGCGGCCAACGCCTCGGGCGGCGGGGATCCGGGCCTGCTCGTCGACGAGGTGCTGCATGGACTCGCCTGTCGGGCGGCGATCAAGGCGGGTGATCCCCTGTCGCAGGCGGAGGTCGACGCGCTCGTGCGGGATCGCGACGATGTGCCGGACGCACACCACTGCCCGCACGGGCGGCCCACGTCGCTGACGCTGTCGCGGCGGGATCTCGATCGGCAGTTTCGCAGAACCTGAACCGGAGGCGGGTCTCGGGCCCCGCATCGCATGATTTGCGTGAGCATCGGCCGGGGCCGTCACCGTCACGTCATCGCCGAGCATCGGCACCTCGCCGACAACGGCGTGCGGCTGGTCGAACTGCGGGTCGACTGCATCCAGGGCGACGTGCAGGTGCGGCGGCTGCTCAGGGAACGCCCCTGCCCCGTGATCGTCACCTGCCGCCGTCCATCCGACGGTGGTCACTGGGATCGCGGCGAGGAGGCCCGCCAGCTGCTGCTGCGGACGGCGATCGCCGAGGGGGCCGACTACGTCGATCTGGAGGAGGACGTCGCCGGAGACATTCCCCGCTATGGCACGACCCGGCGGATCGTGAGCCACCATGACTTCACCCGCACGCCCGCCGACCTGCCGGCGCTGCACGCCCGGCTCGCCGCACTCGACGCCGACATCGTGAAGATCGCCACCATGGCGAATCAGCCCGACGACAACCTGCGAATGCTGGAGCTCGTGCGGGGCAGCCGCGTGCCCACCGTCGGCATCTGCATGGGGGACATCGGCACACCGACCCGCGTGCTCGGCGGCGCCGTCGGCTCCCCCTTCACGTTCGCCACCGCCGATGACGACCGGGTGCTGGCGCCGGGCCAGATCGGCTGGCGTCGGATGCGCGACGTGTACCGCTACGATTCGCTCACGCCGGCCACGCGAATCTTCGGGGTCGTCGCCGACCCCGTCGCCCACAGCCTCAGCCCCGTGGTGCACAACGCGGCCCTCGCCGCTGCCGGGATCGACGCGGTCTACCTTCCCTTTCGGGTGCCGGCGGACCACCTCGACGCCTTCCTCGCCCACGCGGCGCGATGGCCGCTGGCGGGACTCAGCGTGACGATTCCGCACAAGGAGGCCGTGCTGGCCCGGTGCACGGCGTGCGACGACCTCGTGCGCTCGATCGGTGCGGCCAACACGGTGGCATTCGCGGCCTCGGGGCTGGTGGCGTCGAACACCGATGCGACGGCGGCGGTGGAGAGCCTGCAGGCCGGGATGGTCGATGCGGATCATCCCGTGAAGAGCGGGCTGATCGGCCTGAAGTCGGCGCTCGTGCTCGGGGCCGGCGGCGCGGCTCGGGCGGTGGCGTTCGGCCTGCGTCGCGAGGGCGTGGAGGTCACGATCGCGGCGCGCACGCTCGAGCGCGGCCGGACGATGGCCGCGGAGGTCGGCTGTCGGGCGGTCGAATGGTCGGCGCGGTACCGTCTGCCCTACGACTGCCTCGTGAACACGACCCCCGTCGGCATGCACCCCAATGTCGACGAGACGCCCTTCGACAGGGAGCACCTGCGGCCCTACATGGTGGTGTTCGACACCGTCTACAATCCGGAAAGCACGCTCCTGATCAAGCAGGCCAGGAGCATCGGCTGCCGCACGATCACCGGGGTCGACATGTTCGTCAGGCAGGCGGCCCATCAGTTCCGCATCTGGCACGGTGCCGACGCGCCGGCGCACGTCATGCGCGACGCGCTCAAGCGCGCGACGGCGTCGGCGAAGGAACCGGTCTGAGGCGAGCCCATGCCGGTCATCACGCTCGTCGGCTACCGTGGCACGGGAAAATCGACCGTCGCCGCGGCCCTGGCGGCTCGGCTCGGCTGCGAGTGGGTGGACGCGGACGTGGTGCTCGAGGAGCGGGTCGGCACCTCGATCGCCGCCCTCGTGCGGGAGCGGGGCGAAACGACGTTCCGTGACGAGGAATCGACCATCCTCGCGGAGCTGCTGGCGTCGTGCGCCGGCGTCCTCGCCACCGGCGGCGGCGTGGTGCTGCGGCCACTGAATCGTGAGCGCCTCCGGGCGCACGGCCGGCCGATCCTCTGGCTCACGGCGTCGTGCGCGGTGATCCGGCGGCGGCTCGCCGCCGACCCGCACACCGCCTCCCGGAGGCCCGCGCTCGCCGGGGCCGATCCGCTCGACGAGATCGACACGACCGTGGCCCACCGCGCGCCGCTCTACCGCGAGGTGGCCGACGCGATGATCGACACGGGCGCGTTCGAGCCGGCCGACGTGACCGGCCGCATCGTCGAGTGGCTCGCATCGGGGGCCGTGCCGGGTCGGCTGTGGGAGGATGCATGCTGATCGCGCCTCCGCCCGACGCGCTGACGGTCGGCCTCGAGTGGATCGGTGTGGTCGTCGGCGCGGCCGCGATCGCGCGCGTAGTGACACTCGTGGTCCGGCCCCTCGTCGACGGCGACGTGCGGCGCGACCGCAACGACCGGCTCATCGAGGCTGGCTTCGTGGCGTGCGCGATGGTCGCGTGGTGGTGGGAGATGCACGTGATCGGGCGGCCCTCCGTGCCGAGCGCAGGGGGCATGGTCGTCGCTCGTCATGAGATCGCGGTCCGGCATGCCGCCCATCTCGTGCTCGCGGGGCTGCTGGTGGCGGCCGCGTGGGTGGATCTGCGGTACCGTGTGATCCCCGACGTGATCACGATGCCCGGGGCGCTCCTCGGGCTGCTCTGGACGGCGGCCGACCCGACGATCCTGATGCCGGTGCCGCACGAGGTGGCGCGCTCGTTCGCCGCGCCGCGGATCGAGTGGGACCAGCTCGGTGCGTTCGGCGGGCTGCGGACCGCGTCGATCCCGGCGTGGCTGGGAGCGTGTCCGACACCAGGCGGGGCGGCGATCGCGCTGGCGGCGTTCGTGGCCTGGTGGTGGACCTGCACGGCCCCGCTGACCGATCCCGAAGATCGACTCGCGTCCCCGTGGCGACGCAGGCTCGATCCGCGCCGGATCGTGCTCATGGCCGGTGCCCTCGGCATCATGCTCGCGTGGTGGCGCGGTGGCGTTTCCTGGCACGCCCAGCTCGCGTCGCTGACGGGCATCGTCGTCGCCGCCGGGCTGGTGTGGCTCATCCGTCTCGGCGCTTCGTGGGCACTCGCGCAGGAGGCGATGGGGTTCGGCGACGTGACGCTCATGGCGATGGCGGGGGCGTGGATCGGCTGGCAGCCGTGCGTGCTCGCGCTCTTCGTCGGTGTGTTCATCGGGCTCGTGCACGGTCTCGGGCAGGTCGTCATGCGACGCGGCAACGAACTGCCGTTCGGGCCAAGCCTGTGCATCGGCCTGGGGGTCGTCGTGCTCGGCTGGAACCCACTCTGGCGCCTCGCGGGTCCGGTCTTCGAACGCCCCGGCGAACTGGCAGTCGTCGCGGGCGCGGTGATCGTGCTCACGGCCCTGACGCTGGCGGTCTGGCGACGGGTGCGGGGAAACGCGGCTCCGGGCGCGTGACGCTTCGAGGCCGGGGGCGTCGCGAGCGGTCTTGCCCGGGGCGCCCCGCTCCCCATACCATCCCGCCCCCCGCCCACGGGTCCAGGACCGCTCTCCGATGCCCGCGCCCCGCCGTCGCCGTCGCGCCCCTCACGCGGCCCTCGCGCGCACGTGCCTCGGTGGACTCGCCGCGTGCGTGGTGGCGGCGACAGGCTGCGCCGGCAGTCCAC
>DNLZ01000305.1:1571-3473 GCA_003488325.1 Planctomycetaceae bacterium | reverse complement strand
TCGAGTGAATGCCCCGAAGGGCCCGGCGGCCCCGGTCGCCCCTTGCGGATGGATCCGCGGTCGTAGCCCGACCCATCTCCGCTCGCCGCGAATGGGCTCGACGTCGGCGTCCGTGGGAACGTGCACCCCTGCCGCGGCAGGGAGACCCCGAGGCGTTCGGTATCGCGTCCGTCGAGATTCAGAGACCGCCGGCCGGAATCCCGACTTCGTGCCACTACCCAGCAACCATGGCCGAAAGTTCCTCGTTCAGCCACCGCGTACGCCCGTCTTCCCCCTCGGCCACCGCTGCCCACTCGCGACGAATGAGATCGACGTCGATGTCGCGCCGGTTG
This sequence comes from Planctomycetaceae bacterium, assembly GCA_003488325.1. Classification (GTDB taxonomy): domain Bacteria; phylum Planctomycetota; class Planctomycetia; order Pirellulales; family UBA1268; genus QWPN01. The sequence goes on along the minus strand of DNLZ01000305.1, from coordinate 3,141 downwards.
GCCGCGAGAAGGGTGCGGATGTCTTCCTGGTCCTGCGGGCGGAAGGCGACCATCTTCGTGACAATGAGCCCTTCCGGAGCAAGCACCCGCAGCGTGTGTCCCTCTGTCCAGGTCAATGACGTGGCAGCGGAGAGCGCGTGGTCGTAGAGCGGCAGCACCGGCTTCAGCCAGTCGATTCGTACGACACCGAAGCGGAATGCGGTCATATGCTCGTGAACGAACTCCCGAAGCACCGTCGCGACGTCGAGCGTAAAGCCGCGGTGCATGAGTTCTCCGAGGAGGCCGGGCAAGGCAACCTGCGGCACGTCGAGCAGCACGTCGATGTCTTGCGTGAATCGCGGACGACCTCGCAGGATGGTGGCGAGGCCACCGAGCAGGGCGTAGCGAATCTTTCGGCGATCGAACACCTCGCCGAGGAGTTCGACCGCCGCCACGAGATCGCCCGGCAACGGCTCAGGGCTTTGTGACATGGCGAGCGATGAATCGGGCGATGGCCTCGCGGCCGGCATCTTCCTGCGTCTGGCAGTATGTTCTCAAAAACTCGCTGCGGGGAGATCTCCGCATCGCCAGAGCGCCGGCCGATAACGCGGAACGAATAGCCCGCATCCGGTCGGCAGGCGATGCCCGCCGAAACAGTTCCGCCTCCTCGGCAGTCACCTCGGCGGCAGACGGAAAGTTCAATCCGGTGATTGACATGGAACCATGTGTCTCGTGGGGAACGGCAGCAGCCTCACACGATGTGCCGTCGGTGGGACCAGGACAACCATGATTATAGGACGTCGACGTGCGGCGTGGCGGTGGCTCGTCGTCGAGTGGAACTGGCCCGCGGCGGGACTGTTGGCCGCGGTGCTCATCGCGGGCCTGCTGCCGGTGCTTCTCGTTCTCGGGGAGCCGTCCGTCTTTTGGATCGCCCTCCAACTCCCGACCTACCTCGTGCATCAGGCGGAGGAGCACGTCGGGGACCGGTTTCGGCGTCATCTCAATGCCCTCCTCGGAACTGAGGCGCTCTCCCGCCCGGCGGCGTTCTGGATCAACTCGGTGGGCGTGTGGGGCGTCGATCTCCTTTCGCTTCTGCTCGCGGTGTTCGCCGACCTCGCGTGGGGCTTCATCGCGATCTACCTGACGCTCTTCAACGCGCTCGTCCACATGCTCGTGGGCGTCATCCGCCGCGAGCCGAATCCTGGGCTCGTCACGGCGGTCGTGCTCTTTCTGCCCGTGGGCGGCATCGCATGGTGGCTGCTCCAGGAGAGAACCACGCTTGGCCCCATCGGCCACCTCGCATGCCTGGCTCCTGTCGTCGTCGAACACGCGATCATCGTGATCTGGGCGCTTCGCGGCCGCTCGGCACCGCCGCGGACCGGTCTCTGAGCCTGCCTGGCGAGTTTGAGCGTCGGTGCCAACGAGTCGCGGCACGATCCGCCGCGCCGTGCAGACCTTCAGGCATGCACGTCGGTGTATATCGATGGCATGCCAGAAACGCCGATGACGACCCCTCCGTCGACTTTCCCGACACGCGAGAGCGATCCCGCCCACACGGACGACCGTTCGTCGTGGCCGGCCGCACGTGGCG
>DNLZ01000305.1:0-1191 GCA_003488325.1 Planctomycetaceae bacterium | reverse complement strand
CAGGTGCTCTATCAGATTGGCGTGCCGCCGAGTCGTATCGACATCATGACGAGCGTCACGGGACTCGAGTTTGACGCGGCCTGGCCCAATCGGATCCTGGCGACAGATACAGCGGAAGCACCGCTGCAGAGAAGCGCGGCGAAGGGCGCGAGGATAAAGGTGGTGAGGAGGGTGGGCGTAGGTTTCATGATTGTTTCCATGGATGAGTTCACTGATTTTGTTCGCGGACCGGGCCAAAGAGCGGCTCCGCACTGCCGATGCGATAGCCAAACTTCGCCACGTGCATCCGCCCCTCCTGGTTCGAAGCGTTTGGGCCGAAAAGGATGTTCGCCGCGGGGTGATAGCGAGTGAGAAGCTCGCTGTATGGCAGGCGAATCACCTCTTTGCCGTCCACCTCCAGAAACAGCGACCCCGCGGCTCCGCCGGTGTGGACGAGGCGATACCAATGGAAGCGGTCCGTGGTGTCCAGGGGAGTGCTCTTGAGAACCTGGTGGTTGCTCCCGTCCGTGCTCAGGATTCCCGCTTCCCGGTCGCTGAGATACAGCGCCGCATTTCTCCCGGCGGGCGGGCTCATGAAGGTGGCCAGACCATAGTTCGGCTGCGTCCCCTTGTCCGCCACACGATACCAACCTTCCAGACACCAGTCCGTAGCATCGTTCCAATCGGCCTCTTTGGCGAAACAGGCGTTGGTTTTCGCACTGGCGGCACTGTGCAGATCGAGGTAGGTGATTGAACCCTCGCGAGCCAGTTGATAGCCGGAGGGATGGCCGCGCATGGCAAAGCGTTGCGACGGGAGAATGCGGTCATCATTGGGCAGCAGACCGCCGTTGGCCGCCGGATCATAAATGACGGTCTTCGCGGCGCCCGGGTCAGCCGCTAGGTAGGAGTAAAGGTTGGCGTCCGTGAGGAAGAACCGGAGCCTCTTTTCCACGGGCTGCTGCGGGGGAGTGAAGGCCCCGGTTCGCCAGCGGAGGACGTGCCGCACCTCGTCGCCCTGGAATGGGAGGCAATCCTTCCGGGAGAATCCGTCGAGCGGCTTGCCCGTGGCGTCCACGATCTCGGCCAGGATCTGCCCGCCGTCACGGGTGCGGGCATTGATGGTGATCTCCGGCGTTTCCAGATCCTCGGCGCGGGTGAGAAGACTGCCTTCTTCCTTTCCGGCCTCCATCGAGCAGAAGCCGTCCAGCCGCA
>DNLZ01000155.1:743-5041 GCA_003488325.1 Planctomycetaceae bacterium | reverse complement strand
CCTGCGCCTCCAGGCGGCACGTCCCCCGGAACGGCGTGCTCAGCCTCCGATGCGGCGCCGCGTCGCCTGCGGCGCCGTCCCACCCTCGTAGCGTGCCGCGATGCGCCGCGCGGTCTCGACGAGCCGCTCACGCACGTCGCGGGGCTCCAGCACCTCGACGTGCTCGCCGAGCGCGAGCAGCTGCGGAATCATCTCCTCGTCCCAGGCCCTCGCGATGTCGAGCACGACGGCGCCGTCGGCAAGCGTGCGGACCGTCTGCCGCGGGTGGAACGGCTTCTCGCAGGCCCACTTCGCGCGCGCCGGATCGACCCGCACACGGTAGGCCCGTGGCTCGTTCTGATCACGATAGAGCGTGATCGAATCGGCCAGCAGCGACTCGATCGGCTCCGTCCGGCGCGTGAACGTGCGGGATGTCACCTTCACGGCACGGACGCGATCGAGCTTGTAGAACCGGATGCCGTCGGCGTCGCGGCCACGACGCCGATCTCCGGGCGACGGGACACGGCAGGCGGCGATGTAGATCGATCCGTCGTAGACGACGAGCGCCTCCGGCCGGATCACCGATTTCCGGGGGCCGGCATCGGCGAGGCTCGTGTAGCGGATCTCGATCTCCTGCGCGTTCCGGATCGCGTCGTGGAGGGCATTGAGCATCCGCGACCGGTACTTCCCGGCGGTCGGCTTCGGATGCACGACGAGGCCGTCTCGATGGGCCTCGACGTAGGCGAGCAGCTCGGGCGTCACGATCTGCTCGAGTTTCGCGAACAGCTGCGCCAGCCCACGCCAGTACACCGTGCCCGCCAGCGGCGCCAGAAAGTCCCTCGCCACGGCGAGCGACAAAAGCTCCGTGAGCGCGACCGTCGGGGCCGCCAGTTCGGCCGCACCACGACCTGCCTGGATCGACCAGGCGAGACATTCCCCGCCGCGGGCGGACCGCTTCCGCGACTCCTTCACGGCGTAGCCGAAGCGCGTGAGAAATGCGATGTCCCGGCGGAGGTTCTTGTCCGACATCTCGTCGATCACGCCGCGCGACTGGAGCCGCTCCTTCAGTTCGGCCGTCGAGAGGGGGTGCCGGGCGCCGAAGAGGATGTCGATGAGATGGAACACCCGCAGGAGCTGTTCATGCCGGTTCAGCGAGTCCATGGCACGTCTCCGGGTGAAGGTCGCGGCGGGTCAGAGGATACCTCCACCGCGGTACGAACCCGCCACCCTGAAAAAAATCCGAGGACGGTCTGGCCGGTGGGACCAACCTTGTCCGCTTTCCTCAATAGAGTCTGCACCGCGACGCCTCCGAGGGACCATCCAGCCATGCTCGATTCACCCGAACCACCCGCCGTGAAGGCCATCGTGGCCCGGCTCGTCCGCGATACCCCGCTCACCGACGGTGTCGCGGAGTGCCAGGCCCGGGTGCACGTCTATCGGCCGCTGGTCGTCGGCGCGGCGATCCTGCGGGAGCCGATCGAGCGGGGGGACCCCTGGAGGGTCACGCTGGACGCCGGTCCCGGGGTCCGGCCCCGGGCGCCGGCATCTCGCGCGGCCATCCACGCACAGGTCGCCGCGCTCCGCCGGGCGGGCGTCGCCTGCCGCGTGGCGGCGGCGCTCGTGGCCCCGGAGGATGTGGTCTCAACCCCGCCGGCGCTCGACGAGGAGCAGGTGATCCGCAGGACCTACCGCTGCCGCTCCGAGTTTTACGGCTGGTCGCTGCTGTACCACGTGCCGGGCATGCCGCGCATCGGCTTCATCGAACCACACCATACGTTTCGTCACCTGCCGTCGTTCTTCGACTCGCCGCTGGATCTGGTCGATCGCTCGGAGTTCCTCGCACGGCGCGGCGTGCGGTCACGGCCCCTCGCGTTGCTCACGCAGCCCGAGGACTTCGACAGGGCCGCTGATGGCACGCTCGTCAATCGCTATGTGCCCCACGGGACGCTCCGACGCCCCAGCCGACTCGGTTGGCTGCCCTGATGCCGGTTCCCCACCCGGGTGGACGTCCGAGGGCTTGAAGGCATGCTCATGCCGACCGGATGATGCTCCGGCAAGGGACGCCGCACCCGCGGAGTCGATCGCCGCAGCACGAGTGGGAGATGAGCATGAGGTGGTGGGCAGTCCGAAGCGGCATCGTCCTCGCATGCCTGATGCCCTGCGGATGGCCCGCAGCCCGCGCCGCCGATGCGACGACGACGCCGCGTGCCGACGTGATTGCTCGGGAGAACGCACTGCCCGGCTCCACGGATTGGCAGCTGACCCGGGTCCGCCTCGACAGCCAGACGGGCACGCGGTCGTCGGTCATCGAGGGATACTGCTCCCGGCAGAGCGTCAGGGCGGGCGACACGCTCGACATCTGCGTCTCGACGAATCCGCCGCAGCCCTACCGGATCGAGATCTTCCGCACCGGTTACTACGGCGGTCGGGGCGCCCGGTTGATGACCACGCTCGGCCCCTTCGACGGGCGGACGCAGCCCACGCCCGAGCCGGGCGAGAAACTGCTCCACGCCTGCTCTTGGCACGCGGACGCCTCGCTCGAGATTCCGGAAGACTGGGTCAGTGGCGTCTATCTCGGCCGGCTCACCACGATTCCTCCCGATCCCGAGACGACGCCGTACTGGCAGAGCTACGTCGTCTTCATCGTCACGGACGACCGGCCGGCCGACATTCTCCTCCAGTGCTCGGACAACACGTGGCAGGCCTACAACCCCTGGCCGTCCAACTTCTCGCTCTACACGCACCCCAAGGGAGGGCAGGGGCCGTGGGCCGACGTCAGTTTCGACCGCCCCTACGGCCGGTACGCGCAGTCCGGCAGCGTGGTCAACGCACCGCTGTCGGTCGGCTCGGGGGAATGGCTGATCTTCGAGTTTCCGCTCGCGTTCTTCCTCGAGCAGCACGGCTACGACGTCACGTACTGCTCGAACGCCGACATGATCGACCCGGCGCGCGGGCTCTCCTGCAAGGCGTTCATCAGCGTGGCTCACGACGAATACTGGGACATCCGCCAGTACGAAAGCGCCGTCGCCATGCGCGAGGCGGGCGTGGACCTGCTCTTCCTGTCGGGCAACTCCGTCTGCTGGGTCACGCCGCTGCGCGAGTCCGCGGATGGCCGCCCGCGCCGCATCATGTTTCGGGGCGGCCCGTACGGCGGCGAGTCGATCTACGCCGTGGATCGCGAACGCGAGCATGGACCCTTCCCGCACCGCGGCCCCGACGAGGGCTATCTCATGGGGGCACGGAACGTCGAGCCTGTGAACGGTGGCGGCGACTGGGTCTGCGTCGCGCCGGGACACTGGCTCTTCGACGGCACGGGCATGAAGGCGGGGGATCGCATTCCGGGCCTGATCGGCTGGGAGTATCACGGCGACCCTCCGGCCGACATCCCGGGACTGGAGGTGGTCGGGGCGGGCACGGCGTTTCAGGGCGGCACCCGGCCGCAGCGCTGGACCGCGACCATCTATCCCGGCCCGAAGGGCAATTACGTCTTCAACGCGTCGACGATCTTCTGGTCGCAGGGACTCGCCTCGCCCCCCGGCCACGTGCTGCCCTGGTCGCACTGGTCGCGACCGCACGGGCCCGACGAGCGCGTGCAGCGCATGACGCACAACCTGCTGCGTCGGGCACTGGCGGACTGAACGCGCCGCGGCAGGTCAGCCACAGATCTCGCGGAGCGGAATCCCGCCGGTCGTGACGGCACGCGGACGAGCCAGCGGATCACGAAACTCGTACCCGTGCGGAATCCCCATCACCTCGAAGATCGTCGCGGCCAGATCGGGCGGCTGCACGGGGCGTTCGGCGGGAAAGGCCCCGGTCGCGTCGCTCGCACCGATCACGGAGCCGCCCGGCACCGGTCCGCCGGCAAGCGCGATGGAAAACACGTTGCCCCAGTGGTCGCGGCCGCCGGCACCGTTGATTTTTGGCGTCCGCCCGAACTCGCCCATCACGACGACGAGCGTCTCGTCGAGCAGCCCCCGGTCGGCGAGGTCGTCGAGCAGGGTGGCGAACGTCCCGTCGAACTGCGGGCAGAGCACGTCCCGCAAGCGAGCGGCGTTGTCGCGGTGGGTATCCCAGAGCGGGTTCGAGGCGGAGGTGTCGCCGGGCTCGCGCGGGAAGTTCACCTGCACGAGCCGCACGCCCGCCTCGATGAGCCGGCGCGCCAGGAGCACGCTCTGGCCGAACGTATGGCGACCATAGCGGTCCCGGATCGCGGCCGGCTCACGCTCGATCTGGAGCGCGGTACGGGTCGAGCCGGACCGCAGCAGCGAGAACGCGTCGTCGAGCACGCGACCGTGGCCTTCGAGCGCGGGGCTGTGCTG
>DNLZ01000155.1:0-351 GCA_003488325.1 Planctomycetaceae bacterium | reverse complement strand
GTCGCCGCAAGCCCCTCGATCTGCAGCCGTTCTGCGGCCGGGTCGCAGCGGAGCAGATGCGGATGCCAGGCGGCCCCCATGAACCCGCCATCCTGACCGGGCCAGGGGATCGCCGGGTTGTTGAAGATCGGCTCCGGCAGGAGCACCGACCGGAGCGGTGACGACTCCGACGGCCGTATCGCCCCCACGACGGCCGCGATGCTCGGCCAGTCGTCCGGACCCGGCGGCACGCTCTCCGCGCTCGATCGGGGACGTTGCCCGGTGAGCATGTAGGCACCACTCGTCGAGTGCGAGTGGATGCCCGTCGTCATCGACCGGATGACACAGAGCCGATGGGCCTGAGCGGCCGTC
>DNLZ01000019.1 GCA_003488325.1 Planctomycetaceae bacterium | reverse complement strand
TCCGCCGCATCGCCCACAACGGCGAGATCAACACCGTCCGCGGCAACATCAACTGGATGCACGCCCGCGAGAGCATGCTCGCCCACCCCGTCTTCGGACCGGACCTCGAGAAGATCAAGCCGGTGATCCGCGAGGGGGGCAGCGACTCGGCCTGCTTCGACAACGCCCTGGAACTGCTGGTGCTCACCGGACGGTCGATCGAGGAGGCCGTGAGCATGTGCATCCCCGAGCCGTGGAGCGGGCACGAGAGCATGCCCGACGACCTGCGGGCCTACTACGAGTATCAGGCCTGCCTCATGGAGCCCTGGGACGGGCCCGCCGCCGTGGCCTTCACCGACGGCGTGCGGATCGGTGCCACGCTCGACCGCAACGGCCTGCGGCCCGGCCGCTGGTGGCAGATGAAGGATGGGCTCGTGGTGATGGCGAGCGAGGCCGGCGTGCTGCAACTCCCCCAGGGCGAGGTCGTCCGCAAGGGCCGGCTCCGCCCCGGCCGCATGTTCCTCGTGGACACGCGGGAGGGCCGGATCATCGAGGACGACGAGATCAAGCGCACGCTGGCGACGGCACGCCCCTGGCGCGAGTGGCTCACGGCGAACCAGGTGCGGCTGGCCGCCCTCTCCGACCCGCCCGGCATCGCCGAGATCACGGGCTCGCGGGCGGTGCGGCCAGAGGAGCTGGCCGCCGTGGTCGACGGCCACCGGGCGACCGATGCCGCCGCGCCGACCGCCCTCGACCCGTGGCGCGCCGCGGGCGTCGCCGGCGAGCGGGCGAGCCTGCTGGAGCTGCAGCGGACCTACGGCTACACGCTCGAGGACCTCCGCGTGATCATCGGACCGATGGCCACGTCGGCGGCCGAGCCGATCGGCTCGATGGGCAACGACACGCCCCTGGCCGTCCTCTCCGACCGGCCGCAGCTCCTCGCGAACTACTTCAAGCAGCTCTTCGCGCAGGTGACCAACCCGCCGCTCGACGCGATCCGGGAGGAGATCATCACGTCGATGATCACGACGATCGGCAGCGAGGGCAACCTGCTCGCGGCGACGCCCGAGCAGGCGCGTCTCCTCCGTCTCGAGACGCCGGTCCTCACGAACGCCGAGTGTGCGCGGATCAAGGCGCTCGGTTCCGGGGCCGTGACGGAGCATGCCGGCCTCGTCTCACGCACGCTGTCGCTGCTCTTTCCGGCGGCCGCAGGCGCGGAGGGGCTGCGCGCGCGCATGGACGCCCTGCGCGTCGAGGCCACACGGGCGCTCGCCGAGGGCGCGACGATCCTCGTGCTCTCCGATCGTGGCGTGGACGGCGTCCACGCGGCGGTGCCCTCGCTGCTGGCGACCGCCGGCGTCCACCACCACCTCGTTCGTGAGGGCACGCGCACCCGCTGCGGACTCGTCGTCGAGACGGGCGAGGCCCGCGAGGTGCACCACTTCGCGACGCTCACCAGCTACGGGGCGGGCGCCGTGAACCCCTACGTCGCGTTCGCCACGATCGACCAGATGCAGGCCGAGCGGATGATCGACGCCGACATACCCCGGGACAAGCTCCATGCGAACTTCGTCAAGGCGGCCACGAAGGGCCTGCTGAAGGTCATGAGCAAGATGGGGATCTCGACCCAGCAGAGCTACCGCGGTGCGCAGATCTTCGAGGCGGTGGGGCTCGAGCGGCCGTTCATCGACGAGTTCTTCACGCGGACGGCCAGCCGGATCGGCGGCATCGGGATGTCCGCGGTGGCCGAGGAGACGCTGCGCCGCCACGAGCACGCCTGGCCCCGGACGAACGTGCCCCAGACCCTCGAACTCGACGTCGGCGGCCGGTACGCCTGGCGCCGCAAGGGCGAGGCCCACATCTTCAACCCCGACGTGGTCGCGGCCCTCCAGCGGTCCACGCAGATCAACAGCCGCGAGGAATTCAGGAAGTTCCAGCGGCTCATCGACGAGCAGCAGACGAAACTGCTCACGCTCCGCGGCCTGCTCGACTTCAAGTGGGACGGCGACGACGCCTCGTCCCGGGGACCGATCCCACTCGACGAGGTCGAGCCCGCGAAGGACATCGTGAAGCGTTTCGCCACCGGGGCGATGTCCTACGGCTCGATCTCGAAGGAGGCCCACGAGACGCTCGCCATCGCGATGAACCGGCTCGGGGGCTGGAGCAACACGGGGGAGGGAGGCGAGGATCCGGTCCGCTACCAGCTCGAGCCCAACGGCGACAGCAAGAACTCGAAGATCAAGCAGGTGGCCAGCGGTCGCTTCGGCGTCACCAGCCTCTACCTCGTCAACGCGAGGGAGCTGCAGATCAAGATGGCGCAGGGGGCGAAGCCCGGCGAGGGGGGCCAGCTGCCCGGCCACAAGGTCGATCGCGAGATCGCGCGGATCCGCCACAGCACGCCGGGCGTGGGCCTCATCTCGCCCCCGCCGCACCACGACATCTATTCGATCGAGGACCTCGCCCAGCTCATCCATGACCTCAAGAACGCCAACCACCATGCCCGCATCAGCGTGAAGCTCGTGGCCGAGGTGGGCGTCGGGACCGTCGCCGCCGGCGTGTCGAAGGGCAAGGCCGACGTGGTGCTGATCTCGGGCCACGACGGCGGCACCGGTGCGAGCCCCCAGACCTCGATCATGCACGCGGGCCTGCCCTGGGAGCTCGGCCTCGCCGAGGCCCACCAGGTGCTCGTCATGAACGACCTGCGCGGCCGGATCGTCGTGCAGACCGACGGCCAGATCCGCACCGCGAAGGACGTCGTCGTGGCCACGCTCCTGGGCGCCGAGGAGTTCGGCATCGCCACGGCCTCGCTCGTCGTGATGGGCTGCATCATGATGCGGAAGTGCCACCTCAACACCTGCCCCGTGGGCGTCGCCACCCAGGATCCGGAACTCCGCAAGAAGTTCACCGGCCAGCCGGAGCACGTCGTCAACTACTTCTTCCTCCTCGCCGAAGAGGTGCGGGAGATCATGGCGAAGCTCGGCTTCCGCACGATCGCCGAGATGGTCGGACGCGTGGACCGGCTCGACACCCGGGCCGCGATCGCCCATTGGAAGGCCCGGGGGCTCGACTTCTCCACGATCCTCCACCGGCCCATCATGCCGGCCCACGTGAAGACACACTGCTCCGAGCCCCAGGATCACGGCATCGCGCGGTCGCTCGACATGACGACGCTCCTCGCCCTCTGCCGGCCGGCACTCGAGGAGAGGCAGCCGGTGTCGCTCGAACTGCCGATCCGCAACATCAACCGGACCGTCGGCACGATCCTCTCGAGCGAGGTCACGCGGCGTTACGGGGCCGGCGGCCTGCCCGACGGCACCATCCGCATCGCGTTCCGCGGCTCGGCCGGGCAGAGCCTCATGGCCTTCGGCTCACCGGGCGTCGAGGTGAGCGTGGAGGGGGACGTCAACGATTACTGCGGCAAGGGCCTCTCCGGCGGCCGCATCATCGTGAAGCCCGACCGCACGGCGACGTTCAAGGCCGAGGAGCACGTCATCGCCGGCAACGTCGTGGCGTACGGCGCGACGGCGGGCGAGATCTACCTCCGCGGCCTCTGCGGTGAGCGGTTCCTCGTGCGCAACTCGGGCGTGGAGGCGGTCGTCGAGGGCACGGGCGACCACGGCTGCGAATACATGACCGGAGGCCGCGCGGTGATCCTCGGCCGCACCGGCCGCAATTTCGCCGCCGGCATGAGCGGCGGGATCGCCTACGTCTGGGACGAGGACGGCACCTTCCCCACCCGCGTCAACCGCGAAATGGTGGAACTCGAGCCGCTCGACGCCCAGGATCGCGAGTACCTCGAGGGCGTGATCACGAGGCACGTCGAGTTCACGGGCAGCACCCGCGGCCGCGAGATCCTCGACCGCTGGAAGACCGAGTCGTCACGGTTCGTGAAGGTGATGCCCACCGACTACAAGCGGGCGCTCGCGGATCTCCGCAGGCTCGCGGAACAGGAACGGGCCGAGGCCCGGCAGCAGGAGAAGGTCCATGGGTGACGTGCGCGGATTCATGAAGTACGAGCGGAAGGTCGCCGGCTACGCGCCGGTGCCGGAGCGGCTCACGAACTACAACGAGTTCCTCACGATCCTTCCGGAAGAGGATCTCACGAGGCAGGGTGCCCGCTGCATGGACTGCGGCGTGCCGTTCTGTCACACCGGCTGCCCCCTCGGGAACATCATCCCCGACTTCAACGATCTCGTCTTCCGCCAGCAGTGGCACGAGGCGAGCCAGCGTCTGCACGCCACCAACAACTTCCCCGAGTTCACAGGGCGCGTCTGCCCCGCCCCGTGCGAGGCGGCCTGCGTGCTCGGGATCAACGAGGACCCAGTCGCCATCAAGCAGATCGAGATGGCGATCGCCGACCGGGCGTTCGACGAGGGCTGGGTGGTGCCCGAGCCTCCCGCCGTCCGCTCGGGCAAGCGGGTGGCGGTCGTGGGCAGCGGTCCGGCGGGCCTCGCCGCGGCGCAGCAGCTCAACCGCGCCGGCCACCTCGTCACCGTCTTCGAGCGGGCCGACCGGCCCGGCGGGCTGCTGATGTACGGCATCCCCGACTTCAAGCTCGAGAAGTGGCGCGTCTGGCGCCGGATCCGGCAGATGGAGGAGGAGGGGGTCGAGTTCCGCTGCGGCGTGAACGTGGGAACGGACGTCAGCACGCAGCAGCTCGACGAGGAGTACGACGCGATCGTGCTCACGGGCGGGGCCACGCTCGGCCGTGACCTCCCGATCCCCGGGCGCGACCTCGAGGGCGTTCACTACGCGATGGAGTTCCTCCCGCAGCAGAACAAGCGCAACGCCGGCGACGACGTGCCCGGGCAGATCCTGGCCGAGGGCAAGGACGTCGTTGTGATCGGCGGCGGCGACACGGGAAGCGACTGCGACGGCACGAGCAATCGCCAGGGGGCGAAGAGCCTGACGCAATTCGAGCTCCTCCCGCAGCCGCCCGACCTCGGCAAGTATCCGCGGCGTCAGGACCGGCCGCAGGGCACTCCCTGGCCGCTCTGGCCCCAGATCCTGCGGACGAGTTCGTCGCACGAGGAGGGCTGCCGCCGTGAGTGGAGCATCCTCACGAAGGAGTTCCTCGGGGACGACGCCGGTCGCCTCCGCGCCCTGCGGACGATCCGGATCGAGTGGTACCAGGACTCCGCGACGGGCCAGCAGAAGTTTCGCGAGGTCGAGGGCACGGAGCAGGAGTGGCCGTGCCAGCTGGCGTTGCTCGCCATGGGATTCGTCGGCCCCGAGAAGGTCGGCCCGATCGCCGATCTCGGCCTCGAGCTCGACCCGCGCGGCAACGTGAAGGCGGGCGCCGACTACATGACCAGCCGCGAGGGGGTGTTCGCGGCGGGGGACATGCGCCGCGGCCAGTCGCTCGTCGTGTGGGCGATCCACGAGGGGCGCGAGTGTGCCCGCGCGGTCGATCTCTGGCTGATGGGACAGACGAACCTGCCGAGCACCGCCGCGGGCGAGTTCGCGGTGCATGCCTGAGCGCTGCCGGGCCATCCATGGCCCCGGCAGCTTG
>DNLZ01000018.1:7683-10334 GCA_003488325.1 Planctomycetaceae bacterium | reverse complement strand
AGCAGCGTCGTCTTGCCGGCGCCGAGGAAGCCCGAGAGCACCGTGACCGGCAGACGGGCGTCGGCAGGGATGGATGCGGCGGCGGGGGATTCGTGGGTCATCCGAGGGCTCCGGTGTCGTCGGGTGCGGGGTCGGGAGTGGCGGCGGTGAGCCAGTCGGCGCGGTCGATCGCGACGCAGAGGCGGCGCGTGCCGGGCCGCAGCGGCGGCGAGCGGTGTCGCACGCGGTCGGCGTGCGTCGGATGTTGGTGCCCCTTGAGCAGCACGAGGCTGCCCGGCGCCACGCGGTGCACCGTGTCGGCCGCGGGCATCTCGACGTATTCGGTGCCGGGGCCCGCGTAGGTTGTCACGAGCCGGACGAGGACGTTGTCGCAGTGGAACTTCGGACACGACTGCTCGTCGGTGAGGTCGAGCCGCACCTCGACACGGGGCCAGGAGAAGACGGCGAGCATGCCGCAGACGAGCGAGAGGATGTCGTCGGCGAACGCGGCCCGCTGCCGGGCCGGCTTCACGAGGTCGAGCCGCGCCAGGGCGCGGTCGATCTTCGCGGCGGCACCGCGGGCCGCAGTCGTGAACCGCACCTCGCCGAGCGTGCCGCCGGCGACCAGCGCGTCACATTCCACTGGCGGCGGCCGCCGAATGACCGCGATGTCGCATCCGGCGGCATCGATGTGGCGCACGGCCTCGTCGGTCCAGCCGGCGGCTCGGCGTGTGAGCTGCAAGCGTTTCATGGGACAGTCCGGAGGGGGCCGCATCACGACAGTCTTAACGCACTAGACTTGCATGTGCAAACGGTTCGCATGAATGGCCGGGCCGCGGCCACGTCAGGGCCGGTGCTCGGCGAGAAACGCCCGAAAGGCCCCGAGCTCCTTGGAGATCGTCGTTCGCCTCGTCGGCATAGGTGGAGCCGGTGCCGCCGGGGAGCTTGGCGTCGTGCACGGTACCGCCGTGATCGATCTCGGATGTCCTTGTCCTCGTCGATGCGACCATTGGCGGGCCTCGTTGCGGGACGCGATTCGCTCCACGGCCAGAGCGTAGCGGGCCGCTGATAAATATGCAATGCAGTTGCACGTGCATTCTGCCTGCAGTACTCTTCAGGGGTCACAACTGGTGGCCCGCGTCTGCGTTTCCGGAGGAGTCCTTCGGGTCGAACGAACGGATGCACCGCATGTCGGATTCCTCCGCCCTGTCGACGCCCGACGAAACGGCGCCGTTGCCCGCCACCGCGCGGGCTGCGCTCGCGCAGGTGGCCTGCTGCGTCGGCTGCTGCTGCGGCCGCGTCGATCGCGGCTTTCCGCCGGTGCCGGTCGAGCGGATCAAGGAGGTCTGGAAGCGCGAGAAGCTCAACCGCACGGTTCAGCTGACGATCTCCGGCTGCCTGGGGCCGTGCGACATGGCCAACGTGATCCTCGTCATGACCGCCGCCGGCACCGAGTGGTTCGGCGGCATCGAGGACGAGGGCGTGTTCACCGGGGTGATCGACTGGGCGCGGGCCTGCCATGCCGCGGGTGTGGTCCTCCCGCTGCCGGCCGCGCTCGAGCGGCACCGCTTCTGCCGCTTCGCAGCCCCGAGTGCCACCTGACGCGTCGGCAGGCGTGGGTGGGCCCGATCGAGCTCACGGAGCGCGGGGAGAGGCGTCCAGGGCTGGTGCCAGCGCCGCCGTCGTGCATCCCGGCTACAGGCAGCTTCCCCCGCCGGGGAGCCGGCGGCGCAGGAAGTTCATCCGCTTGTCCAGGGGCAGTGCCAGACGCCGGGCGATGAGTTCCTCGAGCTGCCGGTCGCTCTCGGCGGCGAGGGCGGCGAGTTGTTCGCGGCGCGATGGCGATGCAGCTGCCACCGCGGGGCGGGTCTTTTTGCGCGGTGAACGCCCGGTCGGCTGCGGCTGTCGTCTGGGCATGCATCGGTCCTCGAGTATGGCGCACTGAATCTGGGCGCACTGCGTCAATCACACACGGCCGTGACGCCAAGGATCGGCGACACGTCGTGTCAGCGCGTGCGGGTTGCCCGTAGCGTCTGTTCCAGGATCGGGATCACGGCTCTGGTCACGCTCGCGGCCGGCCGCCTTCTTGCTCTTGATGATATCCTCGAGCGTCGCCACGAGGACCGACCGGCCGCCGACGACGGCCGTCGTGGCCCGACGCTTGAGCCCCTCGAACGACCGCACCCCGTGAATCACCGGCATGAAGTCGGCCTGGAGGCCGGTGTCGTCGTTGACCATCCGATAGAGCTTCGACATGGGGTAGTAGGGTCGCAGCACGACCGAGCGCAGGGCCTGGGCCACGGCCTTGAGTTTCCGCAGATTGGTCGGCGTGTCGCGAAACATGAAGTCGAAGTCGATGGTCGTGACGGGGGCCCCGTGCAACGCCGCGGCCGCGTTGCCGATCAGCACGGCCTCGAGACGCGCCTCGGCGAGGGCTGCGAGCAGGCTCGACAGGAGCGGGGTGGCGTTCACGAACTGATGGTAACTGGTCGCCTGCCTGCCCGGACGACAGCCATAGCCACGGGGGGCAGCGGAGACTCGTGGGCGGACGGTGGAATCACGTGGGGCGTGAATTCATGTTGCCTATGCACGAGCGTCGTCGGCGGTCCGCCCGTGGCTCAGCGGGCCGGCGGCAGGTCCCGCCCGTCCTGGTCGTTCCCACGTTGGAGTTC
>DNLZ01000018.1:560-7374 GCA_003488325.1 Planctomycetaceae bacterium | reverse complement strand
GCGACGAGACGGTCGGCGCGATACACCTGGGTCAGCGCCGCGAGAATGCCCCGTGCATCCACGGCGACCGCGCGGGCCTGCGCGTCGGAATAGACGTACGAGGCCGAAAGCGACTGGATGTTGCCGTCGAAGATGAGGCCGACGAGCCTCCCGGCGCGATCCACGACCGGGCTGCCGGAGTTGCCGCCGATGATGTCGGCGGTGCAGACGAAGTTGAGCGGCGTCGTGGGGTCGAGTCGATCGCGTGCCGCATGCCACGACTCGGGCAGACGGAAATCCTCCTCGGCTCCGGCGGCGGTGCTGTGCGCCTGCTCGTGGGCGAACGCACCGCCGATCGTCGTGAACGGCCCGACGTCGCGATCGCCTTCGCGATAGCCGGCGATCGTGCCGAACGCCAGTCGCAGCGTGAACGTGGCATCGGGGTACTCGGACGTGCCTCGCACGGCGAACCGTGCCCGCATCAGGCGATCGGCGGTCTGGCGGTCTCGCTCGGCCAGTTCGTCGGCCAGACGACGGAATCGACGCACCTCCGGATCGACGAGTCGCGCGAGGCGGATCAACGGGTCGGCTGACGTGGCGACCGCCGCGACGCCACCCGTGACGAGCCTCCGCCTTTCGTCCACGTCGGCCAGGTCCGTCCCGGCGATGGCCGTCGCGGCCCGGTCGGCGGGGCCGAGGCCGTCGAGCACCTGCGTGCAGAGCGCGTCGTCGGCACCGCGACGCTCGAGGAGGAGCGCGATCGAATCGGCGAGGAGCGCCGAGTCGAGATCCTCGTAGATTGGAGCCGTGGAGTAGAGCGAAAGCAGCAGGGACTCGCGTCCGGCGTCCGCATACTCGGGAAGCCTGTCGGCAGAGGGCTTCGTGTCCTCCTCGACGAGCTGCACGATCGTCTGGGCGATGCCGAACAGCCGGGATGCCAGCGGGATGCCCGTGCCCTCGAGCGCCGAGCGGGCGCGGGCGTTCGCGGCCGCGGCATCCCACGCCGCGAGGAGTGGTCGCAGCGAGCCGTCCTCGGCCACCGCCCCACGGAGCCGGATCTCGTCCACCGCCTTCATGTCGAGGATGCCCGGTGCCTGGAGCGCGGCGAGGCCGCCCACACGGGCCTTCCGGGAGTTCTGGACGCTGAAGAGCCTGTTTCGCGCGCGCCGCGCCGCTTCCGGTCCACCGAGCGAGAACTGCTGCAGCAGGATCTCCTGGCGGCGGAGATCATCCAGCTGGCGCGGCAGCTGCCGATCGCGAATCTCCTTCAGGGCATCGAGCGGTATGAGCCTCTGCGTACGGCCCGGATGCCCGGAGACGAAGACGAGGTCCCCGTCGGCGGCACCATCCTTCGACCACGGCAGAAAGTGGTCGATCTGTGCGGGACGACCGTCCTCCCAGATGCGGAAGATGCAGGCGTCGAGGTCGTAGCGCGGATACTCGAAGTTGTCCGCGTCGCCCCCAAAGAAGGCGATCGCCCGCTCCGGTGCCCAGACGAGCCGCACGTCGGTGAACCGCCGCGAACGATAGACGTGGTAGACGTTGCCGCCGTAGAGCGCCACGACGTCGCACCGCAGGCCGGACGCCTCCTTCTCGCGGCTTTCGATTCGCGCGATGCGGGCGCGGCGGGCGACGAGCGCCTCGTCGGGCGACATGCCGTCCGTGACCGCCGCCTTGACCTCCTCGGTGACGTCGAGGATCGACACGAGCTGATTGAGCTCGAGGTCGGGCGCCCTGAGTTCCTCCTCGGGCGTGGCGGCCAGAAATCCGTCCGTGAGGATGTCGCGCTCGGCCGACGAGAGCTTGGCGAGCGTGTCGGAGCCGACGTGGTGGTTGGTCAGGACGAGGCCGGTGGCCGACACGAACGACCCCGAGCCGCCGTTGTTGAACCGCACGCTCGCCAGCCGCACGCGCTCGGTCCACGGACCGGTCGGCTCGAAGCCGTGCCGCTCGCGCAGGATGCCCCGAGGCAGGTCGCTGAAGAGCCACATCCCCTCGTCGGCGCGGGCCGAGACAGCGGGGAATACCACACACCAGGTCAACAGTCCCACCGCGAAACGCACACTCGGTCGCATCGTCGTCTCCAGGTCCATCCATCGCTCCTCGGCACGGTGGCGGCAGTGCGGCACGGGCTGAACGTACCCATGGGGTCGCCCGCGGCCCAAGCAGGACGCGGAAAAGTCCGGCACCACGAGGCCATGACGGCGTCCGGCCGCCGCGAGTCGTGGTTCGCGCCTTGACCACGGCCCGTGCTCGGCTACAATTTTTGAGTGTTCAAAAAATAGTTTGAGGCTCTTCAAAAAAGGCTGTGGCATGCGGCACGGGGGTCAAGGCGGCAGGAGGGCGTTCACCCTCGTCGAGCTGCTCGTGGTCATCGCGATCGTCGCCGTGCTCATCGGCCTCCTGCTGCCGGCCGTCCAGAGCGCCCGCGAGGCGGCCCGGCGGTCGTCGTGCAGCAACAAGCTGCGGCAACTGTCGCTGGGATTGGCCACGCACGAGTCGGCACAGCGCCGGTTTCCGGCGGGCTATGTGAGCGAGGCGAATCGGACACCCGTCGATGCCGCCACCCGCGATCGTCCGCCCGGAACCGGCTGGGGCCTCCTGATCGCCCCATACCTCGAGGAGGCGACGCTGGTCTCCGACTACCGCCCGGATGCCGGTCTCGGCGTCGGCGAGGCGACGAACCGGGCGATCGTCTCGGCTTCACCCGCGATCTTTCGCTGCCCGTCCGACACGGGGCCGCGCGAGGCGTTCACCGTGCTCGGCGTGAACGGGTCGCCGCATCCGTCCGGCGCCGTGCTCGGTCGGTCGAGCTACGTCGGCAACGCCGGGCACGACGAACCGTGGGGCGACCCGCTCGACTCCTGGGAGGGGCGCGCGAACGGCCCGCTCTACCGCAACTCATGGCTGCCGATCAGCCGGGTCACCGACGGCACGTCGCACACGGTCTTCCTCGGCGAGCATCTCTCCCGACTCTCGCAGAAGGCGTGGGCCGGTACCGTGCCGGGCGCCGCCTCGCATCCCACGCCCGCCTTCGCCGCGTCATCCGGGTCCACGGCCGACGCGGCCGCCACGCTGCTTCTCGTGCACAGCGGTCCTGCGGCCGGGGAGCCGGGGGTGATCCATCCGCCGAACGATCGGGCCGCCCACGTCTGTCAGATGTACTCGGACCATCCGACGGGGAGTCACGTGGCCTTCGGGGATGGCGGCGTGCGGTTCGTGCGGGACACGATCGACCGCACCACGTGGGCGGCGCTTTCGAGCTTCAACGGCGGCGAAGTCGTGCCGAACAACGGCTGGTGAGATCCGCCGGCGAACGTGCCGGTCGCCGCCGTGCCCTGTTGCCCCGACTTCGTTACGCTGGGGCGGAGGAGCCCTGATGGCGCACCGGCTCGGGGTGCTCGAGAGCAGATGACGAACCGCGACGCATCCCTGACGAATGAACTCGCCCGCGAGCGGAATCGCGAGGCGGCCGACCGCACGCTGCTCGCGTGGATTCGCACGAGCCTCGCCATGATCAGCGTCGGGTTCGGCATCGAGCGCTTCGGCCACGCGGCCCTCTCGTTCGAGGATCGACTCGCCGGGCTCTCGCCGTTCAAGACCCGCGTGTTCGGCGCGTCGCTCATCCTCATCGGCCTCGCGGCCACGCTTGCCGGCATGTGGGAGCACCGGCTCGTGCTGAAGGCGATCGCCACGGACGACTATCGCTACGCCGAGCGTCCTCCCATCGCGCGATACATGGCCATGGCGATCGTCGCCGTGGGCATCGGTGCGCTCGCGGTGATCCTCTCCGGCTCCTGATTCGACCGGCCGGACCCCGTCGCGGTATCCTCCCACCGCATGCCGTGGTCCCAGGTCTACGATCCGTTCGGCTCCCCCGTCGCCTCGACGCTCGTCGCGACGCTTCCGCTGGTCGTGCTGCTCGGACTGCTTGCCGGGGCAGGCTGGTCGGCGTCATGGGCCGCCCTGGCCGGCCTGTCGACGGCGCTCGCGATCGCCATCGGTGTCGTCGGCATGCCGATGGACGCGGCGCTCGCAGCGACGCTCTACGGCGCCGCGTTCGGCCTCTTTCCGATCGGCTGGATCATCCTCTCGGCGATGTTCCTCTACCGGCTGTCGGTCGAGGCCGGCGCGCTCGACGTCATGAAGCGATCCGTGACCGGACTCTCGGCCGACCACCGCCTGCAGGCACTGCTCATCGCCTTCTCGTTCGGGGCTTTTCTGGAGGGGGCCGCCGGATTCGGGGCGCCGGTGGCGATCACGGCGGCGCTCCTCGTGGGATCGGGCTTCCCGGCACTCGAGGCGGCGTGCATCGCGCTTCTGGCCAACACGGCGCCCGTCGCCTTCGGGGCCCTCGGCACGCCGATCGTCACGCTCGCGAAGGTGACCGGCCTCGACGAGCACGCGATCTCGATGCTCGCCGGACGGCAGCTTCCCTTCTTCTCGCTGCTCGTGCCGGCCTGGATGGTCGTCGCGATGGCGGGCTGGCGCGGGCTCGTCGGCGCCTGGCCGGCGGTGCTCGTATCCGGCGGTTCGTTCGCGGTCCTGCAGTTCGTGATGGCCAACTACGCCGGTGCGGCGCTCGTCGATGTCGTGGCCGGAGCGGGCAGCCTCGTCGCCACCGCCGTGTTCCTCCGCTGGTGGCGGCCGCGAGAGGTCTGGACGCATCGGATCACCGCCGACGCGACAAGCATGGGGAACGATGCGGATCGCGATGCCGTGCGGGCGGACGAGCCTGCGGTCGACACGGCAGCGAGGATCGCGTGGGCCTGGGCGCCCTGGGCCCTCTTGTCGATCGTCGTCTTCGTCTGGGGTGTGCCGCAGGTGAAGGCCGTGCTCGAGGGACGCGACGCGCCCGCGCTGCGCCGCGTGGTCGCCGCCGAGATCCCCGTGCCCGGGCTCGATGGCCGTGTCGCGAAGGTGCCGCCGGCGACCCGCGACGCGGTCGAGATCGAGCGGGCCATCTACCGGTTCAACTGGCTCTCGGCCGCCGGCACCGGCATCCTCGTCGCGGCCATCGCGGCCGTGCCGTGGCTCGGGATCCCGTGGCGGCGCGCACTCATGATCTGGTGCGAGACGTTCGACCGCCTCGGCGTGTCGCTCGTCACGATCGCCGCGATGCTCGCGCTGGCGTTCGTCACGCGGTACTCCGGCACCGACGTCACGCTCGGCCTGGCGCTCACGCGCACCGGCTCGCTCTATCCCTTCTTCGCGCCGCTGCTCGGCTGGCTCGGCGTCGCGCTCACCGGCTCCGATACGTCGAGCAACGCGATGTTCGGCAGCCTCCAGCGGGTCACGGCCGAGCAGCTCGGCCTCGATCCGCTCCTCACGTGCACGGCCAACAGCACCGGCGGCGTGATGGGAAAGATGATCGACGCCCAGAGCATCGTCGTCGCCGGCGTCGCGACGGGCGAGGCGCGGCACGAGGGGGCGATCCTGCGGCGGGTCTTCCCCCACTCGCTCGCGCTGGCCCTGCTCGTCGGGGTGCTCGTATGGCTGCAGGCGGGCCCGCTCGCGTGGATGGTGCCACGGTAGGCCGCGGTGCTTACGGCAGCCTGGCCGGGTCGATCACGACGTGTGCGATCCGCTCGCGCCGCCACGTGTAGGTGACGTGCACGCGGCCGTCCGCCGCCTGGATCACGGCGGGATAGGAATACTCGCCCGGCTCGGTCTCGAGCGACACCGCCTCCGTCCAGGACGTGCCGTCACGGCTCACCGCGACGACGAGCGGCGTGCGCCCCCTCTCCACGGGATTGAATACGAGCAGGTGCCTCCCGTCGGCGAGCGTCACGGCGTCGGTGCCGGAGTTCGGGTTGGGCAGCGCGGTGAGTTCGAGCGGGCCCCACGACCGACCCGCATCCGTGCTCTCCACGCGAAAGAGCCTCCCCTGCCGCGTGCGGCCGATCATCAGCAGGCGGCCCGCGTCGAGCCGCAGGATGCTCGGCTGGATCGCGGCGATCGCCTTGCCGTCGTTGAGCGGCCCGATCACCTGCCACGTCGCCCCGCCGTCGGTCGACCGCTCCACATGCACGCGCCAGCCGTCGTCCTCCGTGCTCGAGGGGGAGAGGATGACGCCATCCGCCAATCGCTCGGGCTTGTTCTTGATCGGTCCCACCGGCACGCCACGCAGCGTCGCCGGCGGGGGGTTCACGCCCGGGGCGATCCTCTCCGGGCGGCTCCATGTCCGGCCCGCGTCGGCGCTGCGCTGCACGACGCCCCACCAGGCGTGCGGACTCGGGCCCACCTTCGAGAAGAGCAGCAGGTCGTCCGCTCCTGCGCGAAAGAGCACCGGATTCCAGCACGGGTGCCGCGTTCCATCCGGCTGCCCTCCGTCGGCGACTTCGATCGGGGTCGTCCAGCCACCGTCCTCCGCGCGCGAGACCCAGATCCCGACATCCGGATCGCCCTCGCGCGTGCCGCCGAACCACGCCGACACCAGCCGGCCCGGCGCCGTCTCCACGATCGTGCTCGCATGACACGACGGCGTCGGAGCGTTGTCCGTGAAGATGAATCGACGCGACACGATCGCCTCCGCATCGGCCGCCATGACGCCCGACGCCACGGCCGCGAGCAGAAACCCGGCGATCGGCCCTGATCCGCGCCATGATCCTGGCCCTGCCGCCGGAGCAGCCTCGGCTCCGCGTTCTCGTGCGCCCTCCACGAGCGTGATGAGCAGGCCGGCCAGGTCGCGGGCCGAATCGGCCTGGGCGGAGAGTTCCGTCGATGCGGCCGCCGTCTCGGCGGCGCTCGCTGCGTTCGACTCGGTGACGGCACCGATCTGCCCGACTGCCTGTGCGATCGCGGCGAGGGAGTCGGACTGCTCCACGGCCGCCGC
>DNLZ01000018.1:0-227 GCA_003488325.1 Planctomycetaceae bacterium | reverse complement strand
GACACCTCGCCGATGAGCCCGTCGAGTTCGCGGCTGCGCGCGAGGATTCTGGCGAATCGTTCGGCGACTGCGGCACCCGTCTCGTCGGCCTGGCGACTCGTCGCCTGCGACCGCTCGATGAGCGAGCCGCTCTCGCGCGTCGCCGCGGCGGCGCGCTGCGAGAGATTCCGCACCTCGTCGGCGACCACGGCGAATCCGGCGCCGTGCTCGCCCGCGCGGGCCGCCTC
>DNLZ01000385.1 GCA_003488325.1 Planctomycetaceae bacterium | reverse complement strand
ACGGCCGCCCGGAAGGCGGCCGGCCCTCCGGACCACACCTTGGCTGTGGCCCGGAGGGCCAAGCTGCCGGGGCCATGGATGGCCCGGCAGCGCTCCAGTCAGTACCGCGCCTCGAACCCCGCGAAGCCGCCGTGCACGATCGTGCTCGATCCGGCCGCGATGCCGTCGAGTGAGGCCGGGCTCGCGAGCACGATCGGCCACTGGCCGTCGGCCTGTGCGATGTTGCCGACGCCGACGACCCGATACCCCAGCGAGAGGCTCCAGTGATCGGTCACGTCCCACGCGAGTCCGGTGTCGACGGAGCCGAGCCAGGAGAAGACGCCGAGCTGGGAGTGGACTCGGAGCGGTGCCCCGCTCGCGAACGTGGCGGTCGTGCCGGACGCGTCGGTGAGCGTCGTCGTATCGGTGATCGCATTGCCCGCGAGGAGAAACTTGGGCACCACGTTGAGCCGCACGCTCGGCAGGAATCGCCAGTCGAGTTTCGCCCCCACCTGACCTCCATAGAGGTTGTTGTTGGTCGCGACCGACAGGTCTGCGGGCCCGAGCGCGGCATCGCCGGGCAACGAGGTGAGCGTGAGCACGTCGTTCACCTGGAAGAATCGGAATCCGGCGAGCCACATGAGCGAGAAGGGCCCCTGCCGCGGCAGGAACTCGGGGCGGTCGCCGAGGGCGTAGACCCAATTCACCTCGACGTTGTTGACGAGGTCCGAGCGCGCGATCTGCTGGCCTCGAGCGTCGGCGAGGAACTCGGCCGCCGGCGTGCCTCCGATCATCGCGCCGGGTGCCTGCGGGATCACGTCGATCGTGTCCGCGGGATCGATGAACGATGCGGACGAACCGATCCCATAGACGCCCCAGTACACGAGCTCGACCGCGTGCTGCTGCCTGGCTCCGAGCCATCGTCCGACGTGCGCGTCGAAGCCCCCTGGCCACGTGGCCGAGGCGTCCGCGGTGGTGAGCTGCACGCCTCCCACCGGCCGCATGGTGGGGACGCCGGCCGGCAGCGTGCGCGTCATCACGAGCCCCCCTGCGCCGGCGAACCAGCGCGGCCACGTCGGCTCCTGGCCGATCGACACGGGCAGCGGCATCCCGGCGAAGCCAGTGTCGAAGGGTTCGGCGATATACATCGGCGGTGGTTCCACGAGCGGCTCCTGCGCTGCGGCCAGCGGGGCGCAGCAGACGAGGAGCGCGGTGAACCAACGGCTGTGGGAGCGGGGCATCGGGGCGGCTGTGAGGATGGCGACCGGGACCGGCGGGGAGGCTCCGTGAACGAGGACTCCGGCGTCAAGGCCGCTGCCGCTCGGCAACCGGCCTCGTGGGTAGAATCGACATGGTCCTCCGGCACGTCGCGGGAGTGCCGGGAGAGTGGGCAGCATGCGTCGACGGCGCGACGGAGGGGTCGTGCGACCCGGGGGTAACGGCGTTCCGCAGGGGCGTGCCGCCGTGCTCGACTGGCTGGGAGGCCGCGTCGACTTCGAGCGGACGCCGCCGAAGAAGCCCGGTGCCGATTTCGGGCTCGGCCGGATGCGGAGGCTGCTGGCGCGCCTCGACGCTCCGCACGACGCGTTTCCCGTCGTGCACGTCGCGGGGACCAAAGGCAAGGGATCGACGGTCGCGATGCTGTCCGCCGTGCTCTCGGCAGCGGGGCACCGCACCGGCCGGTACATGTCCCCCCACGTGCACGCGCTCGAGGAGCGCATCAGCATCGACGGCCGTCCGATCAGCGCGGCGGCGTTGGTCACCGTCTTCGACATCCTGATCCCGGCGGTCGAGGCGCTCGACCGGGCCGCGGCGCGACGTGGTGGCCGGGGACCGACGTGGTTCGAGGTGGTGACGGCCGCCGCGTTCCTGCACTTCGCACGGTCGCGGGTCGACCTCGCCGTCCTCGAGACCGGGCTCGGCGGTCGGCTCGATGCGACGAACGTGTCACGTCCCGTCGTGTCCGTGATCACGAGCGTCAGCCTCGACCACATGGAACTGCTGGGGCGGACCGTGGGACGGATCGCGGGCGAGAAGGCCGGCATCATCAAGCGCGGCCGGCCGGTCATCAGCGGGGCGGCCCATCCGGCGGCCCGACGTGTGATCGCCGACACCGCACGGCGGAGGCGTGCCGCGCTGCTCCAGGTGGGGCGCGATTTTCGCGTCACCCACGCCGCCTCCGACGATCCGCTCGAGGGGGGTGACGTGGAAGTGATGGACGTGCGCGACGGGGTTTCGGAACACTTCCGGCTCGCCATGGCGGGCCGTCACCAGGCGGACAACGCCGCCCTCGTGGTGATGGCCGCGCGGCAGGTCGATGCGGCGGGGTTCGCCGTACCGCGGCAGGCGATCGCGCGGGGCCTCGCGCGTGTCCGCCTTCCGGCGAGGATCGAACGTATCGAGGATGCACCACTCGTCGTGGTCGATGCCGCCCACAACGTGGCTTCGATGCGGTCGTTGCTCGAGACGCTCGCTCCGGCGCTCGCGACACGCCGTCCCCGGGTGCTCGTCTTCGCGGCGAGCATGGACAAGCAGATCGAGGAGATGCTCGCCGCGGCCACCGGCTTCTTCGACCACGTCATCCTCACCCGCTACACGACGAACACACGGGCGGCTCCCGTGGCACGGCTGGTCTCCGCTTGCCGCGCGGCGGGCCTGCCACCACCCCGCGTGGCGGGCTCGCCCGCCGAGGCGCTCGAGGCGGCCC
>DNLZ01000086.1:1734-3037 GCA_003488325.1 Planctomycetaceae bacterium | reverse complement strand
GCGATTCGCGTGGAGCGGGGGCCAGACTGGCTGTTCGTGGGCCTCGGAGAGGGTGCGGCACGGCGAGACGACCTCGCCGAAGGTGTCTGCCGGCTCGTCCAGGCGAGCATGGCTCATCGGGTCGTGCTCGAGCTCGACGAGGTCGAGTCGATGGACGAGCGGCTCGCGGAGGCGATCGCGGCGATCGGCACGCGGGTGCGAGAGGAGGGCGGCCTCGTGAGAATCTGCGGACTGTCGGACGCGAACCTCAGCCGGCTGCAGTCGGTATCGGCGGCGGCGCTGGTGCCCCACTTCGGCTCGCGCGTCGAGGCGGTCGGTGGTCATGACCAGCGTGTCGGCACTCCGTGAACGTCATGCGGGCGGCCGGCCGATGCGCGCAGTTTTTCGGACTCACGCTCCCGGCGGTCGCGATCGTGCTCGAGCTCCAGCATGTCGTCAGCCTCGGCCAGATGCTCGTGATGCTCGTGGCGGCGGTATGCTGCTTCGGGATCGGGCGAATCCTCGAGTCCTACGCGTCGTGACAGGGGACGAACGCCCATGTCCCGTCGCGTCGGGCGTCCGACGCGTGTCGAACGGGGGATGACGCTCAGGCCGTCCTTCGGGTGACGGGTCGTCCAGCCGTGCTGCCGCCGCTGATCTTCACGCCGCTGTATCGAAGGTACCTGTGGGGTGGTCGCCGATTCGCCACGTCGCTCGGAAGGCAGCTGCCCGCTGGCGACGACTTCGCGGAGTCGTGGGAACTCGTCGACCATGGTGACGATCAGAGCGTGGTCTCGGCGGGTCCGCACGCGGGCATGACGCTCGGCGCGCTCGTGCGGGACCACGGCGCCGACCTGTTCGGGCGGCACGCACCCCAGCCGGGCTTCCCGCTGCTCTTCAAGTTTCTCGACGCCCAACGGGATCTTTCCGTCCAGGTTCACCCCGACGATGCGCGTGCCGCCCGGCTGGCCCGTCCCGATCGTGGCAAGACGGAGGCGTGGTACGTCGTCGACGCCGAGCCGGGAGCGAAGATCTACGCCGGCCTCGCGCCAGGCGTCGACCTTCCGATCCTCGCGGAGGCGATCCGCGGCGGACGGTGCGACGAGGTGCTGCACGCCTTCGAGGCGCGGCCGGGAGACTGCGTGTTCATTCCGGCCGGAACCGTGCACGCGATCGGGGCGGGCGTGCTCGTCGCCGAGATCCAGCAGGCCAGCGACGTCACGTACCGTCTGCACGATTGGGGCCGAGTCGGAGCGGATGGGCGGCCACGGGCGCTTCACATCGAGGCGGGGCTCGAGGCGGTCACGAGGTTCGGCCCCGTGGA
>DNLZ01000086.1:0-1357 GCA_003488325.1 Planctomycetaceae bacterium | reverse complement strand
GGGACGCGGCGGCTCGTGACGAGCGAGTACTTCGTGTTTGACGAGGTGGCGGCGGACGGGACGTGGTCCTGCGGTGGCGACGACGCGTGCCATTTTCTCGCCATCCTCGGGGGCCGCTGGTCGTGCGAGCCGGGGTGCGGTTTCGGACCGCTCGATCGGGGGCGCTGCGTGCTCCTCCCGGCCTCGGCGGGCCGCCGGACGTTTCTGACACACGCGGATAACGCATCGCCCGCCCGGGCCCTGCACGTCGCCCTGCCCTGATCGGGCCTGGTGTCCGCCGGAAATCAGGCTGGCACCGGCGCGGGGGCGGTCCTATCGTCTCCCGCCCGCGGTCCGGCCTCCCGGAGACGTGTCGATGCCCCGTCCGTGCGTTCATCGAGCCCTCGTGCTGCACGCGTGCCTCTGCGCCGCCGTGTCGGGGTGCGCGTCGCTCGGGCGTCCCGAATGGCTCGATCCGGGTCCGATCCGCAACCAGCGCCGTCGCGCCGTCCGCTTCGATCCGTTCATGCAGAACGACATCGGTCCGTCGACGCTTCGGGAGTACACGATCCTCGACGGAACCCGGCCGCGGGACTACGCGGAACCCGTCGCGGAAGTGAATCGCCCGCGATGGTGGTCCCAGCCGGTGCGCTGACGCCGCTCCACCGCATCGTCACCGCATGTCGTATCGAGCGCCGACGTCACGCCTTCGCCTGGCGCGTGTATGATCCCGCGTCGGCGGCGCGCCCGTGCGGTCCGCGTGCCGTCACGTTCGGAGCCACTCCATGCCCTCTCCTCGCCCCACGCCGCACGGTTCCCGTCGCGGCCCTCCGCGTCGGTCCCCCGCCCAACGGCCGGGAGACCGGCCTGCGACCGGCGTCGACCGCCGGCGGGAGGACGGACTGGAGCGGTTGCAGAAGGTGCTCGCGACCGCCGGCATCGGCAGCCGTCGCGCGTGCGAGGAGCTGATCACGGCGGGGCGGGTCGAGGTCGATCGCGCCGTCGTGACGCAACTCGGGACGCGGGTCGATCCGGCCTCACAGGAGATCCGCGTCGACGGGGAACGCCTGCCGCGGGTGCGACGGGTGGTGTACCTGCTGAACAAGCCGGTGGGGGTGGTCACGACCAACTACGACCCGGCGGGCCGGCCTCGGGCCGTCGATCTCGTGCCCGCCGATCAGCGGCTCTTCGCGGTGGGCAGACTCGACCGCACGAGCGAAGGTCTGCTGCTCCTCACCAACGACGGCGAACTGGCCAACCTCCTCGCGCATCCGCGGTACGGCGTCGAGAAGAAATACCTGGTGCAGGTCGCCGGCGTGCCCTCCACGGAGGTGCTCGACCAGCTGCGACAGGGTGTGCGGCTCGCGGGGGGCGAGGG
>DNLZ01000088.1:6632-13388 GCA_003488325.1 Planctomycetaceae bacterium | reverse complement strand
TCGTGCGGTAGATCCTCGTCTCGAGCGTGTCGGGACCGGCACACTTCTCGGCGAAGGCGGCCGCGTCGAGCGGGCCGAAGGTCACCTCCGAGCCGTCGGCCAGGAAGCCCCGCGCCGTGACGAGATGATCGCGGGTGGAGCCGTAGGCGATCGAGTTGGAGCCGCAGGAGTTGTTCCCCACCATCCCGCCGATCGTGGCCCACGACGCGGTGGAGGTCTCGGGACCGAAGAACAGCCCGTGCGGCGCCAGGAAGCGGTTGAGTTCGTTGCGGACGACGCCCGGCTGCACCCGGACGCGCCGCCGCTCGATGTCGAGCGAGAGGATGCGATCGAGGTGCCTCGCAAGGTCGACGACGATCCCGCCGCCGACGACCTGACCGGCCAGGGACGTGCCCGCGCCGCGGGGCACGAGGCCGATGCGACGCTCCGCCGCGAAGCGGACGAGCGCGCGCACGTCGGCCTCGGTCCTCGGTATCGCGACGGCCAGAGGCCGCTCCTGATACTCCGACGCGTCGGTCGCGTAGATCGTCCGCGCGAGGTCATCGACGAGAAGGTCGCCCTCGAGCGTGTCCGCGAGTCGCTTCAGATCGGCGACGTGCATGCCGACGGGATCCTCGGATCGTGGAAAGGGCTCCATCGTTCCCCTCGCTCGGTCACGACCCGTTGCCGACGTAGATCGCGACGGCCGCGGTCATGAGCAGGGCGGCGGCGAAACGCTTGAGGAGCATGATGCGGTCGACGCGGCTCTCCAGGTCGTGCCATCCGAGGTGCGCGAGCACCGCCCCGATCCCGACCGACATCACGCCCCGCGTCGACTGCAGGACGGTGCCGAGCACGACGCCGACGGCGCCGTAGCAGGAGTAGAGGCCGAGCATGGCCACCAGCCAGGTCGCCGCGTACTGCGCGGCAGCCAGCCAGTCGCCCGCGACCGGTGGCTGGGGTCGGCCGTACTCGGCCGCCACCAGCGGCAGCATCACCACGCCCCCCACGACATACGTGAGCGCGAGCGCGACGCCGCCGGCCCGCACCCGGCCGATCGACACCGCCTGCTGCACGGCATCGATCATCGCGATGATGCCGAGGTCGGCGATCGCGAACAGGACGCAGCTGACCACCACGACGGCGAAGGCTCGGGCCGGGAGGTCGGCGCCGCCGCGTTGCAGCATCAACGCGGCGACACCACACAGGGCGACGGCGACCCACTGCCGCCAGTCGAGCCGCTGGCCGAGCACGCACGAAACGATGAGCGCCAGCGCGACGACCTTGAGCCCGAGCAGCGGCGAGAGCCGCGATGCATCGGCCCGCGTCAGGGCGTGGAAGACGCAGGCCGTGCCCACGAAGTAGGCGGCCGTGGACACGAGACAGGCCTGCCACACGGCCGGCGTGAGCACGGCGGTGACGGGGACGCCCGGGGGCACCGCGAACAGGAAGGCGGGTACGCAGGCCACCGCCATCAGGACGTGGGCCAGGGCGAGCAGCCGGCGGCTGCCCCCCGGCCGCCGCGTGCCGTGATGCCGCGAGACGAGGTAGGACAGCGAACTGAAGCACGCGGCGGTGAGTCCGGCCGCGATGCCGAAGGCGAGCAGATTCACCCCAGGAGCATACCGCAGGTCGCGTGGTCGGTCGCGCCGGATCGCGACCGGCACGTCACGGCCGCGAGGACGGGGATCATTGCGAGAAATGTGTGAACGACGGGCGGCCGGCGAACCAAACGGGGCACGGATGCGTAGGATGGAGAACGACCGCCCGGGCGGTCGGCGACTCCTGTGGCGAGGATGCCTGCGGAGGATCCCATGAACCGCGACGAACTGCTCGATCTGTGCGAACGCTACGTCCGGAGGCGGATGGAACTGCGGTCTCCCACGGGTGGAGACGTCGGCACGGCCATGCCGCTCGTGCAGATCGTCGACGGCTACCTCCAGGGGGAGATCTCGGAGAGCGAGAAGAACGCACTCGTGGCGTACGTCCGCTGTGCCGACCCTCAGGACGGAGACGACGACGCGATGGTTCCCGACGTGGCCGAGGCGACGCTCGTCGAACTCGACGATCCGGTCGGCTGAGAGGCGCGACGGCTGCGGCGTGCGATCCGCACGTCACGCACGGCGCGTGACCGGCCGACCATCGACGAGGATGTCGAGGGCGTCGACGGCGCCGAAGGCGGCGGCCTGAAGCAGCCCGGAAGGGCCGCGGATGGCCGCGCCTCTCGGCATTCGGATCCTCGACGCGAGCGACACCCCGTCGAGGTCGCGATCGCGCCGCGTCACGGTGTACGTGAAGGTGAGCGTGTCGCCTCCCGACCCCGCACGGTAGACGGCGGCTCGCGTCACCCCGCCGACCACCAGTGCGAGACGGGGCGTGCCGCGCACCCGCACCGCCTCGCTGAAGAGCAGCCGGATCTCGATGCGTTGTCCGGCGCGGTAGGTGCCGGCGGCCGGCAGGAGCACCGTGCTGATGCGCGGGGCGGCAGGGACCGGATCGGCCGGGTCGGCCGGTGGATCGAGCGGGGCGGGGGGCCCGGGCGTCACGGGCATGACGGGCGGGTCGGCTGGCTCGGGGGACGGTCCGCCGCCCGCCGGCGGCAGCGCCGGCATCCCGGGCACATCACCGATCTCGGGCATCACGAAGTCGGACGCGAGCCGGTAGTCGCCCCGTGCGGGATCGACGAGCCTCGGGCGCAGCGTGTTGATGGCATTTCGGGCTCGGATATCGGCCGCGAGCATCGGCGATTCGACGCCGAGCGGATGATCGGCCGGACCATTCCAGATGACGTTGCCCCGGAGGAAGAGGCCGGCGTCGGCCCGGGCCGGCGACGGGATGTTCGAAACGGGTGACGGCGTGCGCGGGGCCGCGACGGCCAGGTGCTGCCAGCGGCTCGCGTGGCCGTCCGGATTGAGCACGACGTTGCCGACAACGAACACGTTTTCGTTGGGAATCGGCTCCTCACGACCCGGGACCGACGTTCCCCAACCGCCGGCGGCGAGAAACCGCGAACAGGTCGCGACGTCGCCATCACAGCTCCGCAGGCCGTGCACCGCCTCGAAGACGTGGCTGCGGGCGCCGACGCGGTACAGCACGTTGCGGGCCATGAGGATCTCGAAACCGCCGTTCACCCCCATCCCGGCGCCCTCGACGTCGTGGATCACGTTGTCGACGAAGGTGATGTGCGAGGCCTCGTGCCGCAGCCACGGGGCCACCATGAACTCGAATCCCGTGCCCTGTCCGGCGGTGAAGCCCCCGGTGCCGGCATCGAAGAACTCGTTGCCCGCGATCACGAGATGCGCCGAGCCTCCCTTGGCGTACATCGCCCAGTCGCCGGCCCGATGGACGCGTGTGCCGACGACGTGGCCGTACTGGACGGCGACGAAGTCGATGGCGTTGTCCCATGCGCCGGAGATGTCGCAGCGCTCGATGTAGACGTGCTGGCACTGGTTGACCTTGAGCGTCTCCTGCGGCACGGCATAGGTCGCGATCGCCCCGAGCCCCTGGACCGTCGTGTCCTTGAGGAGCACGTGGGTGCAGGCCTCGAAGTGGAGGACGTCGCCGCCCCCCGCGGAGATGTGGAGGCCGTCGAACCGCAGGTGGGTGCAGCCGAACACGTTGACCGTCGGCAGCCGAGCCGTGCCCACGCCATCGGCGGCACGCACCACGATCGGGGCTTCGCGCGTGCCGAGCCGCCGTTCCCAGTAGATGGGCACGTCGTCGGTCGAGTAGGTGCCGGCGGCAAGGTTGATGCGCACGCCGGTCGTCAACGGCACGCCCATCGGGATGCGCCGCCATGCCTCGGTGACCGTGCGCAGGGCCGCCTCGCGGGTCGCGCCGGCCGCGGCGTCGCTGCCAGCGACGGGATCGACCCAGACATCGACGAAGGCGGGGCTGCCGACGTCGTAGGACGGGAGCGACGCACGGCCGTCGAGGGTCAGCCGACGCTCGCACGGTTCATACGAGAGCGTTCCAACGCGGACGCGTGGTCCACGCCGTCTGGTCGCGAAGCCGCCGCCGAGACGACGGGCGGAGGGGACGACGTCCGCGCCCCGGGTATCGAGATGCATCGGTGCGACGTTCCCTGCCCCCGCGGCCGCAATGCTACGCACGCACACCCCGGCGAGAGATCCGAACCGCGCGGTCGAGCGCCACCCCCGCCACACACCGTGGCAGCGGTGACCGGACACTCTGGTGGCACGCCGGCCGCCGCGGACCGGGGCGGTAGACTCCGCAGGGAGCCTGCCTCACGACACATCGGTCCATCGATGGGACATCCGGCATGAGCGGCGGCCAGTTGTCGCTTTTCGATGACGACGTGCCAGAGGGCCGTCGGGAAGCGTCTCGATCGAGGCGTCCGGTCGCGGCCGTGGAACCGGTGCCGATCGAGGACGACCTGGCCGCACTCGCCGCGATCCTGCCGTCGGGCATCCGCCTGGGGACGTCCAGCTGGTCGTTCCCGGGATGGACGGGTCTCGTCTATGCCGCGCGCGACGGACGACCGGAATCGGAGCAGCGACTCGCGCGGGCGGGACTGACCGCCTACGCGGCCTGCCCCCTGTTTCGCACGGTGAGCCTCGATCGCACGTTCTACGCACCGCTCTCCGAGGACGAATTCGCACGGTACGCGTCGCAGGTGCCGGCGTCGTTTCGCTTCGTGGTCAAGGCGCCGTCGGCCTTCACCGATCCCGTGATCCGCGGGGGGTCGGGAGGGGCCATGCGCGACAATCCGACCTTTCTCGACGCCCACGCGGCGGCGACGACCTTCGTGCAGCCGGCCATGGCCGGACTCGGCGCGACGGCCGGCCCGCTCGTCTTCCAGTTTCCCCCTCTCGGCCGACGGCTTCTCGCCACACCGGCCCGGGTCGTCACGCGGATCGCCGCCTTTCTCGGATCGCTCCCGCGCGGCCCCCTCTACGCCGCTGAGTTTCGTGATCCCGAACTGGTGACGGCCGCGTGCGGCGTGGCGCTCGCCGATGCGGGAGCGGTGCCGTGCCTGGCGATCCACGCGC
This sequence comes from Planctomycetaceae bacterium, assembly GCA_003488325.1. Taxonomy (GTDB): domain Bacteria; phylum Planctomycetota; class Planctomycetia; order Pirellulales; family UBA1268; genus QWPN01. The sequence continues at coordinate 8,397 of DNLZ01000088.1, read as the reverse complement.
GGATGCCGCCGGCCACGGCGCAGGCGACGACATTCGGGCTGGACCGGCCGGGATGCACGTGGCCCCTCGTCGCCCGTTGGAACCTGCATGCCGGACGGGGCTACGAGGAGGCGCGGGCCGACTACTTCCCGTTCGATCGGCTCGTCGAGGAGGACGCATCGAGCAGGACCGCGCTCGCGGGGCTCGCCCGGCGTTGCGTCGCGGCCGGCCGTGACGTCTTCATCACGATCAACAACAAGGCGGAGGGTTCGGCGCCGCTCTCGGTGAGACGCCTCGCCGAGGCGATTCGAGCCCACGTGTGACCTCGCGGCGACGGCCCCGCCGTCGGGAAACGCCGCTGCTTGCGGCACATTTTCGGGATTCGTACAACGGTGCCTCCGGTGGTCGGATCTGGGGTGACTCGTTCCGGTCTGCCAGCCCCGACCACCCACGCGCCGAACTCCCTGCCCGCGGAAGCCCTCCCGTATGCCCAACGTCACCCCGTCGAAGACCTCCGCCCTGCTCCCGCACGCGAAGAACGTCGGCGCCGCCCTCGGCCGTGCCCTCGATGCCGGCAAGGGCATGCTCCGCCTCTCGCCCACCTGGGTGCCACGCAGTTTCCTCCACCCCGGCAAGCGGGTGCGACTCCATCCGGATGACTACTACGCCTACGGTCTCGACCGTGGCGGCATCGACGAGCGCTGGTTCGCCAGCACGACCGAGGCGGCGAACGAGGGCCGCGTGCCGGACGAGGGACTTTCGTGGTGCGTCTTCGAGGGCGAGCGGTTTCTCCTGCGTGATGCGGTGGCCGAGGGGGGCGCGAGGCTCGTCGGCGCCCGCGTCTGGGAACGCCACAAGAAGTGGCCCGTGTACTCGAAGTTCTTCGACAACATGGGGCCGATCCCCCACCACATGCACCAGTCGTCGGCCGACGCGAAGCTCGTCGGCCAGGAAGGAAAGCCCGAGAGCTACTACTTCCCGCCGCAGTACAACAACTGTGACAACCATTTTCCCTACACCTTCATGGGCCTCGAACCGGGTACGACGAAGGCCGACCTGCGTCGCTGCCTCGAGAACTGGAACAAGGGGGACAACGGGATCCTCGGCCTGTCGAAGGCCTACCGACTCGAGCGGGGCACCGGCTGGCTGATTCCGCCGGGGGTGCTGCACGCCCCGGGTTCGCTGCTCACCTACGAGCCGCAGTGGGGCAGCGACGTGTTCGCGATGTTCCAGTCGCTCGTCGAGGGGCGTGCCGTGCCCTGGAGCCTGCTCGTCAAGGACATGCCCAAGGAGAAGCACCACGACCTCGACTTCATCATCGGCCAGCTCGACTGGGAGAAGAACGTCGACACGCACTACAAGGAGAGCAACTTCCTCGCGCCCATCGTGGACGAGAAGCGAAGCGACAAGGGTGCCACCGACCGCTGGATCGTGTACGGCCACGTCGACGGCCAGCAGCTTTTCAGCGCGAAGGAACTGACGCTCGAGCCGGGTGCGAGGATCACGATCAAGGATGCGGGCGCCAGCGGCTGGATCACCGTGCAGGGAGAAGGCAGGGTGGGCCCGCACGACGTGGCCACGCCGACGCTGATCCGCTTCGGCGAGATGACGGCGGACGAACTCTTCATCTCAGCCGACGCGGCCGCCGAGGGCTACGTGGTGGAGAACACCGGTCCCGGCCCGCTCGTGTCCCTGCGGTACTTCGGCCCCGACGTGCACAGCGACCTGCCGAAGCACGGAAGGCGCGCATGATGGCCGCCGCGACGCGATTCCCTCCCGATGAAGC
>DNLZ01000088.1:0-6250 GCA_003488325.1 Planctomycetaceae bacterium | reverse complement strand
AGCGCAGCCAGGATGGCGGAGCGAGGGCGGCATCGAGCGAGCGGAGTGCAGGATGCACGCAACGAGCGTCCGGGCGAGGCGGCACGGGCAACCCCGAGCCGGCGTCGTCGAGCCCGTGTTGCCGGGATCGGGCGAGGCGGCACGGGGAGCCCCGAGCCCGTGCGGGTGATTCCGCTCGTCATCGACATGGTTTGATTGGCCGCGAGGAACCCACGCATCATGCCCGCACACCACCTTCCCAAGCTCCACAACGCGATGTGGCCCGGCCTCGTCGGCAAGGGCGCCGATCCCGGACAGGAGCCGCCGATCTCGCTCGAGCGGATGCTCGAACTGACGGCCGCGGCCAACGTGGATGGTCAGCGATTCGACGGCATCGACTACTTCCTGTTCCTGCCCCACACCAATCCCGAGGCGAGCGACGCCGAGCTGCGGGCCATCGCCGACAGGATCGCCGCCTACGGCTTCACGGTGGGCTCGCTCGTGGCGCCGGTCTGGCCGGGCACGGTGGGTGATTCGGCGATGGGGGATGCGGCCTCGCGGGAGAAGTTTCTCTCGGCCGTGAAGATGGCCTGCCGGATCGCGAAGGTATTCGAGGCGCACGGGGTGCGGAAGTATGGCGTCATCCGGATCGACTCGGCCGAGTTCGGCGTGAACAAGTGGCGTGAGAATGCCAAGGCCAACACGGCCAGGATCGCCGAGACCTTCCGCGAGGCGGCGAAGATCGCGAGGGACAACGGACAGAGGCTCGCGGCCGAGGGGGAGATCTGCTGGGCCGGCATGCATTCGTGGAAGGACATGCTCGACCTGCTCGAGGAGGTCGGCATGCCCGAGACGCTCGGCTTCCAGGCCGATCTCGCGCACACCTACCTCTACCTGCTCGGCTACAACGCCCCGGAGCATGCCCTCGTGCAGCCGGGCTACACCGACGCCGAGTTCTGGCCCGCCTACGAGCAGATGGTCGCGAAGCTGCGGCCCTGGACGATCGACTTCCACGTCGCCCAGAACGACGGCGAGGTGCACGGCGCGGGATCCCACGACAAGACGGGCAAGCACTGCCCGGCCGACGATCCGAAGGGCAAGCTCGACATCGTGAAGTGCGCCGGCTCCTGGCTGAAGGACGCCGACACCCGCGGCATCAGGCATATCTGCTGGGACGGCTGCATGTTCCCCAACTCCACGCTCGAAAACCCCAGGACCTGGAACACCATCCTCGAGACCATGATCGCCGTCCGCGACGCGCACGGCTGGGGCTGAGCCACGCACAGCGAGGCGAGTGCATCGGCCGGTATATCGATCGACGAGCGAAGGGCTCGGCGGCTGCTCGAGGAGCTTTGGGCCGCCGCGGCCCACGCGACGAGACAGCTGCCGGCCCGCAGCGGCCCAATTTGAACGACACGAAACCCTGACGAAAATGAGAGGAACTACCGCGTGGCAAAGCAACTCCGCATCGGCATGATCGGCTACGGCTTCATGGGCCGCGCCCACTCCAACGGCTACAACCGCGTCAAGGACTTCTTCGACCTCGAATACCTGCCGGTGCTGCAGGCGGTGGCCGCCCGCGACACCGAGAAGGCCAAGGCCTTCGCCGGCCGCTGGGGCTACCAGCGCGTGGAGAGCGACTGGCGAAAGCTGGTGGCCGCCGACGACATCGACGCGATCGACATCTGCACGCCCAACAACCTGCACGCCGAGATCGCGATCGAGGCCGCGAAGCATGGCAAGGCGATCCTCTGCGAGAAGCCCCTGTCGATGGACGTGGCCGAGGGGGAGCGGATGTGTGCCGCCGTCGAGAAGGCCGGCGTGCCGAACACCGTCTGGTACAACTACCGCCGCATTCCGGCCGTCACGTTCGCGAAACAGATCATCGACTCAGGGAAGCTCGGCCGCATCTTCCACTACCGTGCCGAGTTTCTCCAGGATTGGACGATCAACGCCGACCTTCCGCAGGGCGGGGCGGCGCTGTGGCGGCTCGATTCGGCGGCGGCCGGCAGCGGTGTGACGGGCGACCTGCTCGCCCACTGCATCGACACGGCGATCTGGCTCAACGGCCTGGTGAGCGACGTCACGGCGATGACCGAGACGTTCGTCAAGGAGCGCACGCACACGCTCACCGGCAAGGTCGAGCCGGTGACGATCGACGACGCATGCTCCTTCCTCTGCCACTTCAGGAATGGATCGCTCGGACTGTTCGAGAGCACGCGGTATGCCCGCGGCCACAAGGCCCTCTACACGTTCGAGATCAACGGCGAGAACATGAGCCTGAAGTGGGATCTCCACGACCTGCACCGGCTGCAGGTGTTCGACTATCGCGACGAGGGCCCGATGCGCGGCTGGAAGAGCGTCCACGTCACCGACGGCGACCATCCCTACATGGGCAAGTGGTGGGTGCCGGGCCTGGCGATCGGCTACGAGCACTCGTTCGTGCACCAGGTGGCCGACTTCCTCGAGGCCTACGCGAAGAAGCAGCCCTGCCCGCCGACGTTCCGCGACGCGCTCGAGACCCAGAAGGTGTGCGATGCGGTCTTGAACAGCGCGAAGAGCCACGCGTGGGTGAAGGTCGGCTGAACGGGACGGCTGCGGCGGGCGAGGTGACGACCGGTGGAGCCACGCGACGCCCGTGCCCCGCCCGCTCGGCTGACACGACGGATCCTCCTCGTCGTCGCGCTGGTCGTCCTGCCAGTCACGGGAGCGCTCAGCGCACGCCCGCGACGCTACGAGGTGGATGGGCACTCGATGGGGCCCGCGCTGCGGCCGGGCGATCTCGTGGCCACCGGGTGGTTCCCGTTTCGCGACCACTGGCACCGGCCAGGTCGATTCGAGCGGTGGGTCGTCGCGCTGCCCGATGGCACGGCCGGACTCAAACGGATCGTCGGGCTTCCCGGCGAAACGGTGGCGGTGATCGACGGCGACCTGCACGCCGGGGCGGACGCGGTCCTGAAGCCCCCGGCGATTCTCGCGGAGGTGGCGTCCCCCGTCGGGCCGCGCCGCCGTCTCGGTGCCGGGGAAACCGTCTGGTCGCTGCCGGCCACGCCGATCCTGGATGACGACCCGGATGAGCCGGATGGGCAGACCAGAGTGCTGCTTCCGGTGCGTGACGCCGGGTTTGCCGGAATCGTCCATGTCGGGGCGATCGGCACCGCGCGCGTCCGGGCACGAGTTGGCCCCTTCACCGTGACGTGGCGACTCGAATCCGTCGGGCGTCATGCGGTCGTCGCCGGGCGGCTCGACGGCCACGTGGTCGCCGCCGCCTGGCTCGTGCCACCGGGGGATGCCTGGGACGGCCGTTCGTGCCTTCCCGCGGCAGCACCCGCACGATGGGACGTCACGCGACCCTGGCCGAGATCGCTTCCAGATGCCGACAGCATGGCCGCACCCTCGCTGGGCCTCGACCTGGTCGCGACCGACGTCGCCGGCGCAGCGGCCATCGGAGACGTGGCCGTCTGGCGCGACGTGCTCTACCGGCCCGCGGTGGCCGGCGGCGCGCGCTGGTCGCTCGACGGCGATGCCCATCTCGCGCTCGGCGACCGACCGGTGACGAGCCGTGATTCACGCCATTTCGGCCCGCTCCCGCGCGCGGCCCTGCGGCACCGGGTGCACGGCCCCGTCTCACCATGACCGGGGCTGCGCTTTCCCTTGAGCGGGGTCACGCGAAGAGCCGGGCTATCCCGTCGTGCAGTTCGGCTTCCACACCCCGTCCCGACCACGCGACCCCGACCTCGTACCCGCCCTGTGGATAGGCCGCGGTCGTGGGGAGATACCACGGTCCGCCGTCCCCGTAGCCGGCCGTGAACACGAAGCGGTCGGCGTGATCCTGCTGCAGGCGCAGCTGGTACTCCACGAACGGCTCGCCAGGCAGATGCACCATGACGATGTCGTCGAGATGCAGCGCCGAAAGCACCACGGGCTCACCCCGGGCCACGCGGCGCAGCCACGCCACGGTGTACATGGGACGCGTCCGCGCGACGAGCGACTGCCGTGGATCGGCGAGCGCGGCGAGCAGGTCCCGCTCCACCCAGCGCGCATCAGGCGTGGGGAGGAACGGAGCCGTGGTCCACGACACACGCTCCACCGGCCGTCGCTCGATCGCGGCGTCCGCGGCGACGATCGCGTCGTACATTCGTCCGGCGAGCACGGGCCGCATGCCACGCGATCCGTCGTTGTACTTGCCCGCCGCGATGTTGCCGCCGCAGCCGCTGAAGTAGAGATGCGTGCAACCGGGCTCGTCGATCTGGCGACGCCGTCGGGCCAGCCCGCAGAAGTCCGCACTCGCCCGGCCATCGCCGTAGTAGCTCATGGGATGGCACGCGTAGGCGTGGCACGCGGCGATCTTCTCGTCGCCGTGGTAGAAGGCCACGGTGCGGAGCAGCGGATCGACGAGACCTTCGGGCAGCGCGCGAATCGCCTCGTCGGCACACGCGCTGCTGCGTTGGGTCCGCACGGTGCCGTCGGGACCGAGCAGGCGCCGATTGGACGCGACGTCGATCACCCGGGCCGTCCCGCGACCGACGTGCGTCACGCGCACCGCCCGGTCGAGTGCCTGCCGTACGGCGACCCGGCCGGCGTCGAGGCAGCGCGCGAAGAAGTCCGGGTCGAGCACGGGCGGCAGGTCCCCGGCACCCGCGACGAGACGGGCCGTCTCGAGGCAGGCCATCGGCGCATTGTGCGGATGCACGACCTGCACGGCGACCCGATCGGGAGAGGTCCCGGCCGCCTCGGCGAGCGCACCGCGCCAGGCGACGTGGGCGTCGTTGAGGATCCCCGTCCAGTCGACGGCGCAGAGGACGATCGGCCTGCCCGCACCGAGGATGACCAGGCCGATCGCCTCCAGGGGATCGTCATATCCGACGATCGGCTTGATCCAGTTGCCGCAGCACCCATGGCCGAGCGGCGGGGTGACGTCGAAGCGGAACGAGGCGACGTGGATCTCGCCCGTGGCCACCTCGGGCAGCGCCGCGTCGCCGGTGGCCGGCTGGGGCGTCCAGCCGACGGCACCCGACGCGATGCCGGCCGCCGACGCGGCGAGCAGGTCACGACGCGAGAGCGGGGGCATCCCGATCCGCCTCCCGACCTCGCTCGACCGCACCACGGAAACGACCGGTGTCGGGTTCACGGTGGCGGGGTCACGAGCCGGCGATTCGAGATCTGATCGATCATGTCGATGATCTGATCGCTGAGCTGATCGAGCTGGATCTGCATCCGGTCGATCGGTGACGGGATGTGCTCGGGATCCTGCCAGAGTGCGACCCGGAGCTCGGCGATGTCGACGCGGACCCGCTGCCGCCGCAGGTCGAACTCGCCGACCGAGTTGGGCTGCGACTCCCGCAGGCGCTCGAGCCGGGCGAGATCCTCCCGTGCCACCTCGAGCGCCGCCTTGGCGCGGGCGATCTGTCCCTCGACCTGGCCGTCGTCCTGCTGCCCCTTCTCGGCGGCGACCACCTTCTCGAGCGCCGCCAGGCGGGCCTCGAGTCGCCGCATGTCCGATGCCGGAACCTGTGGGGACCCGGCCACCTGGTTTTGTCGCCGCGCCTTCTCGAGATCGAGCTTCGCGAGCTCGAGCCGCGCCGTGACGTACCGCAGGTGGAGCGACCCGTCCGCCCCGCCGGTGCCGTCGGTCGGCGGGGCCGCGGCGGCGCACGAGGACGAGAGCGCCGTCAGTGCGGCCAGGAGGGCGAGACGGTGTGCGCCGACGCTTCGAGACCGGGCATGCATGGCGGCAGATCCTCTCGGGTCCGAGGCGACCCTCGTGCGGCCGAACCCACTCGTCAGGATTGTGATCCGGCAGGAGCGGTGGGTCCAGCGAGCGGGCCGATCCGCCGCGGAAACATCCCGTCGGCCTCGTGCAGCACGACGACACCTTCCGCCCGATGCGCGAGCCGCTCCACCACCTCCGGGGTCGCGGCATGCCCGAAGCCGAGTTCCTCGACCTCCGCCTCGCCGAGGGCTCCGAGCAGCACGAGGCGGCGGTCGCCGAGCGCCCGCGCGAACAGCCTGGTGACCAGCGCGTCGGTGACGAGGGCGGGGTCACCGGACGCCACCGCCTCGCGCACCAGCGGGACGAGCGGCGCACCCTGCCGCCAACGCAGGAACACGATCCCCGGACCCCGCAGGCTGCGGCTGACGACGCAGATGGTGCCGCCTGGCACGGTCGTGCGCGCCGCCGCGGCGACGGCCCGCGTCACCGCGTCGAAGCCCGCGTCGGCCTCTCGAACCAGCGCGATGGTCACGGCTGCGGCCGCTTCGAGCCGCGGAC
>DNLZ01000463.1:9641-12365 GCA_003488325.1 Planctomycetaceae bacterium | reverse complement strand
ATGAGGCCGGCATGGTCCACGAGCGCGACCTCGACGGACCCGGCCTCGACCGCCGGGGACGGCGCCGGCACATCGGCGGGCGCGTCTACGTCGGCCACGGCCGCGGCCTGCGGCGCCGGAGGCGTCGCGGGCGCCCCGCAGCCGATCAGGGCGACTCCGGCAAGCAGGATCGTCGCCGCCCGAACGAGCGGCAAGAATGCGTCGGCATGGGGCAGAGGCCTCGTCCGGTCCGACCGTCGTGCGGATGCCATCGTGGGCCGATTCGAGCACATACGCCACAAGCCTCCCGAGAGCCTTCCCGTGCCGCGCGATCTGGTGGTCGCGTGCGCGGCGATGCGCAGCCACGTCAACCTGTCCCACATCGTACGAACCTGCGGCTGTTTCGGAATCTCCCGGGTGATCGCCTGCGGTGCCGCCGGCCTGCACGGCCGGATCGCGCGTGACGGCGGCCTCACCGTGGGCCTCGACGTGCACCGCTCCCTGCCGCCGGTGCTCGACCGACTCCGCGCGGAGGGCTTCCAGCTCGTGGGGCTCGAGCAGACCACCCACGCCGAGCGACTGTTCTCGTTCGCCTTCGTCCCGAAGACCGTGCTCGTGGTGGGGAACGAACGCACGGGACTCGAGACCGACGTGCTGTCGCGGCTCGACCGCGTGGCGGAGATTCCGATGGCCGGGCTGCCCCACAGCCTCAACGCGGCCACGAGTGCCGCGATCGCGATCTACGAATATTGCCGGCAGCATCCGGCGGAAGGCGGCGTGCCGTGACGCTCGTCATCGGGGCCGACGAGGCCGGCTACGGGCCCAACCTCGGCCCGCTCGTGGTGGCGGTCACGGCCTGGGATCTCGCGCAGGAGCCTCGTGAGGCGGCGGCCGCGCTCGATGCCGCCGTGGCAGCGGCCGTGGATGCTGCCGCGGGGACGCGGGCCGCGCCGTCGTGGGCCGATTCGAAGCTCGTGCATCGCGGCGGCGCGGGCTTCGGTGCGCTCGAGCGTGGCGCGCTCGTCGCGCTCGCGGTCGCCCGTGGCACGGTCCCGGAGGCCTGGACGCCGCTCGTCACGGCGGCAGACGTCCTGGGCTGCGGGCAGCGCGACCCGCCGGAGGCGGCGGCGCGGGAGGCCTTGCGGCTTCCGATCGGGAGTGACGCCGCAGCCGACGTGGAGACGAGCGCGGCGGCGGTGCGTGCCGCGCTCGTCGCGCGCGGCGTGCGCGGCGTGTCGATCGGCCTGGCGATCGTCGACCCCGGGGCGTTCAATGCCCAGCTCGACGCCGGCCTCAACAAGTCCGACGTGCTCTCGAAGGCGACGCTCGACCTCGTCGCACGGGCGGTGCGACCGGCCGAGCCGGCCGTCATCTGCTGCGACCGGCACGGCGGCCGCAAACGCTACGCGCCGCTCCTGGTTCGCCACTTCGGCTCGCCGCTCGTGCAGGTCGACGAGGAGACCGCCACCCGGTCGGCGTACACGCTCCCGGACATCGACGTGCGGATCGAGTTTCGCGTGCGCGCGGAGGCGGCCGCGCCGGTCGCGGTCGCGAGCGTGGCGGCGAAGTACGTTCGCGAACTGGCGATGCGTGCCTTCAACGAGCACTGGGGGAGGCTCGCACCCGGGCTGCGGCCCACGGCGGGGTATCCGGAGGACGCGGCCCGCTGGCGGTCCGACGCGACGGCGGCCGTGGGGGCGGCGGGCGTGCCGTGGGACGAGATCTGGCGCCGGGCCTGAGCGGGCGCGGTCGGCGGGGCCGTCCACCGCGGGCGCGCGAGGTTGCCCGACGCGGCGCCGTACCGCAGAATCTCATCCATGTCCGTGCTCACCACCCGTCTCTACGTCATCCGCCATGCCGTCGCCGAGGATGGCCCCGATGACTTCGCGCGACGACTCACGAAGAAGGGTCGCAAGGCGTTTGCGAGGCTGGTGCGCCGGATCGGGGCCGCGGGCGTCGAGGTCGACGTGATCGCGACGAGCCCGCTGGTCCGCGCCCGGGAGACTGCGGAGATCCTCGCGGAGGAACTCGGCGGTGGCCCGCGGGTGGAAGTGGTCGATGCCCTCGCCCCGTCGGCGGACTGGGAGGCCCTGGTCGAGTGGACGGTGCAGCAGGACGCGGAACGTGTCGCGTGGGTCGGTCACGCGCCTTCGGTGGGCCGGCTGGTCGCCCTCACGGTGGGCGACGGCACCGCCGCGGTGCGGATGCAGAAGGGGGCCGTCGCGGCGATCCGACTCGATGACGGCCCCGGGCAGCCGGGCGAGCTCGAGTGGCTCGTGACGCCGGCCTTCGCGGACTGACGACGCGGCTCCACCCGGCCGTCGCGGGCGCCTACACTGGTGCCGGATTCGTCGATCGTGCCCGATGTCTCCCGCGACCCGGAGAGTGAACCGTGAGCCACGCTGTCCCCGCCGTTTCTCGTTCGCACCGTCCCCTCCTCACCGTCGACCGCTGCGGCGGCTCGCGCGACGGATGCCTGCCGGAAGCACGCCTGCTGGGGGCCTCGTCCGTGGCCCTGGCAGTCATCGTGGCTTTCGCGGGGTGTGCCCCGGCGACCAAGCCTGGTGCGAAGCAGGGAGGCAGCGTCGTCGAGACGGTGGAGGTGATCGAGACTGAGCAGGTGAAGCCGGCCGCGGTCGAGGAACCGCGCAAGGCGATGGACGAGTCGAAGGCGGCCGCCGATCAGTCGAAGGCGGCCGCGGACAAGGCGATCGACGACGCTGCCAAATCGATCGACCCCAAGCC
>DNLZ01000463.1:0-9279 GCA_003488325.1 Planctomycetaceae bacterium | reverse complement strand
CCTGAGCCCGCCCCCGAGCCGAAGCCCGATCCCAAGCCTGAGGCGAAGCCGGCCGATTCGTCGAAGGCGGTGAAGCCGACTCCGCTCGGACCGGTGGAGCAGGTCGCGCTCGGCGACCCTTCGCTGACCTCAGGCGTGCCGGGGACGGGCCCGATCACGCTCGAGCAGATCGAGGGGTGGCTCGCCGACGAGAAGAACTTCCGCCAGATCGACCCGATCCTCCCGCTCGGGCTCTCGCAGGGAGCGGGCCAGATCACCGGGCTCGACGCGAATCCGCTGACGCGGGCGAAGATCGAGCTCGGTCGTCAGCTCTACTTCGATCCACGGCTGTCGGCCGACAACACGATCTCGTGCGCGTCGTGTCACGATCCGTCGATGGGCTATTCGGCGCACACGCCCACCGGTGTCGGCATCCGAGGTCAGGCGGGTGGCCGGAACTCGCCGGTGTCGTTCAACAGGATTCTGTCGGGCGCGCAGTTCTGGGACGGCCGCGCCGATTCGCTCGAGGCGCAGGCCGTGGGCCCGATCGCCAACCCGATCGAGATGGGGTTCACGCACGAGGGGGTCGTCAAGCGTCTCGGCGGCATGCCGGTCTACCGCCGGCAGTTCGAGGCGGTGTTCGGCGAGCTGACGATCGATCGCGTCGGTCAGGCGATCGCCGCCTTCGAGCGCGTGCTCGTCACCGCGCCGGCGCCCTTCGACTTCGGGGAGCAGCTGCGCCCGTTCGCGGCGATGGATCCGGAGGACATCGCGGAAGATGACGAGCTCGCCGCGAAGTTCGCCGCGGCGAAGAAGGCCGCCGAGGACCATCCGATGAGCGAGGCGGCCAACCGGGGACGCGACCTCTTCTTCGGGAAGGCCAACTGCACCGCGTGCCACGTGGGTGCGAACCTGGCCGACGAGAAGTACCACAACCTCGGGATCGGCATGCAGAAGGAAAACCCCGACCTCGGCCGCTTCGTCGTCACGAAGGACCCGAAGGACACCGGGGCGTTCAAGACGCCGACCGTGCGCAACGTGGCGCTCACCGCCCCCTACATGCACGACGGGTCCGTGGCCACGCTCGAGGAGGTGGTGGAGTGGTATGACAGGGGAGGCCATCCCAACCCGCACCTCAGCGACAAGATGAAGCCGCTCAACCTCACGCCGCAGGACAAGGCCGACCTCGTCGAGTTCATGAAGGCCTGCACCGGGCCGACACCGACGGTCGAGGTGAGTCGCCTGCCGGCCGACGCCTGACGACCCGGACGCATGGCGCACCGTCAGGATCTCGTGCCGATCGCCGCGGCGAAGCCGCCCTTCTGGGCCGGCGTCGATCTCGGCGGCACCAACATCAAGGTGGCGCTGGTCGACGACGAGGGCCGGCTCGTCGCGTTCCACACGGAAGAGACGCATGCCGGGCGCGGCGCCGAGGACGCGGCGGAGCGGATGGGCCGTGCGGTCGTGGGCCTCGTCGCGCGGGCGGGGCTGAGGCCAAGCGACGTGGCCGGTGCGGGACTCGGCTCGCCGGGGCCGCTCGACATCCCGCTCGGCACGATCGTGCGCGCCGGGAACCTCCCCGGCTGGGACGACTTCCCGCTCCGCGACCGGGTGGCGGCCCACTGCGGATATCCCGTGACGTTCGCCAACGATGCCAACGCCGCCGGCTATGGCGAATTCTGGGTCGGGGCCGGCCGTGCGTACGACTCGCTCGTGCTCCTCACGCTCGGCACGGGCGTGGGCGGCGGCATCATCATCGGCGACCTGAACGTCGAGGGCGCGCACAGCCACGGGTCGGAATGCGGGCACATGATCGTCGACCCCTCGGATGACGCGCGGATGTGTCCGTGCGGCCAGCCGGGACACCTCGAGGCCTACGCGAGCGCGAAGTCGCTCGTGGCGCGGGCCGCCGAGGCGATCGCGGCGGGCGCGACGGGATCGCTCGCCGCGGCCGTCGCCGCCGGCGAGTCGCTCACGCCGATCCTCGTCGGCCGGGAAGCGGAGGCGGGCGATCCGCTCGCGCTGCACCTGCTCCGCGACACGGCCCGCTGGCTGGGGATCGGCATCGTGTCGCTCATGCATGCCATCGACCCGGAGGCCGTCCTGATCGGCGGGGCGATGACGTTCGGACGCGAGCAGGCTCCGGCGGGCCGCACGTTCCTCGAGCGGATCCGCGAGGAGGTGCGGCGTCGGACATTCCCGAAGCTCGCCGCGCTGACGGTGATCGGCTTCGCGAGCCTCGGGGGCGATGCCGGCTCGATCGGCGCCGCGGGACTCGCGCGGCTGGCCGCGAAAAATCCACGGGGGGCCGGCGGGGGGGCCTGACCGGTCCGCTGCAGCCGACCGGGAAGCGGCTCAGTGCGGCGCGGCCGCGTCGGGCGTGGGCGCAGGTCCCCTGGCCGCGCGGCGCACGATCGCCTCGACGACGGGAGCGGGATCGTCGAGCCCGTGCGGATGATGGCCCACACCCGGCTTGTGGATCACCGTGACGGAGCCTCCGAGCGCGCGGTACCGAACCTCGGCCACCGCCGTGTTCTCCTCCCACGGCACCACGTCGTCGTCGTCACCCACCACGTAGATGAGCTCCACATCCTCGCGCGCCAGCGGCTCGAGCGTGTCGATCGGGTTGCCGGCATAGGCGAGCGCCGCCGCGTCGTCCGCGAAGCCGTAGACCTGCCGAAGCGTCTCCCAGTCGCGTTGGCTGCCTTTGCCCCGGCCCCTGCCTCCGGGCCAGCTCTTGAAATCGAGCACCGGTGCGTCGCCGTAGATCACCGCGACACGGGTGGGGTGTTCGGCCGCGTAGCGGTGGGCGTAGAGCCCGCCGCGGCTGATGCCGATGAGGACGGCGCGGGATGCGAAGCCGCGGGCGACGAGCATGTCGTGGAATCCGGCCAGCGCGCGGACCGCCTCGGGGGAGCCGAACGTGTTGCCCACGTCGAGGAAGACATGGTGCAGGCCGCGCGCGACGAGAGCGGGCGCGGCGCAGCGCTGCGTGAACGCATCGGGAAACATGAGGCACCACGAGAAGGGCGCGCCGGGCAGCGGCTGCCGCGGCTCGACGACCCACGCCTCGCGCCCCTCGAAACGGAACCGATGCCGGCGGAACCCGTGCCACTGGTCGATCGTCTCGTCCGGAAACGAGAGGTCGAGCCGGCCGGGTCGCGCCGCCGCGTCGTTGGACGGAGCGGGTTCGGCGGCGGGCGCCACGGCGCCGCCGGACCACAGGAAGACGATGAACAGGAGCGCTCGCCCTGTCCGCGTCGTCGAGCGTCCGCCACGCACGCGGTTCGTGCCGCTCATGATGGGCCCTCCTCTTGGGAATCGCCGCCGTGTCACGCCCGCAACTCGCCGATCGTCCCGGTCGCGTCGGCGAAGGAGTCGGTCTCGATGCCCACCCCCTGGAGCAGCGTGAGCCAGAGGTTGGCCAGTGGCGTCTGCTTCGCCTCGAGCACGACATGCCGTCCATGCCGGATGCCGGCGCCGCCGCCGGCGATCACGGTCGGGCAGTTGTCGAGATAGTGGATCGAGCGGATGTTGCTGCCGAAGGAGAGGCTCACCCGGTCGAGCAGGCTCGAACCATCCGCCTCCTGCACCGCCGCGAGCCGGTCGAGCAGGGTGGCGAGCAGCTCGCTCTGCTTGCGGTCGCGTCGCTTCGAGGCCTCCATGCGGTCGCCCGGCGTGTAGTGGCTCAGGTCGTGCGGCGCGACCGTGATGCCCATGCTCTTGATGAGACTGGCCATCGGCTGGCGGTAGGTGATCACGCGCGTGCTGTCGGTGCGGAAGGCCGCCACGATGAGGTCGTACATGAGCGCGATTTCCTGCTCGCCGACGAGCGACGCGCCCGGTGCGTCGAGCGGCGGGCGGGGCTTGGGCGTCGTCATCCACGACTCCTCCTTGGCGAGCCGCGTCTCGATGTCGCGGATCGACTGGAAGTATTCGTCGAGCTTGTCGTGATCCCGGGCCGAGAGCGTCCGGTCGATCGACCTGGCCTGCACGAGGACGGCGTCGAGGACGCTGCGCCGCTCGCGGAGCATCCGCTGCCGCTCGGCCAGCGGCAGGGTCTCGTCGCCGAAGAGCCTCTCGTAGGCCGCGAGCGGGGTGTCCAGGCCCGCGAGCGGTTTGCCCTGGCGGTTCCACGCGAGCGACAGCCCCGGCCCGTGGCCCGATTGCTCCGCGTCCCGGCTTGTCAGCTGGAGCGACGTGAAGCGCGTCCCCGCGCCGAGCGTCTCGGCCGCGACCTGGTCGGCCGAGATGGAGTTGGAGAAGCTGCTGCCCGGCACGCCGTAGCGGTTGGCGCCGGTGAGGTAGAAGGTGCTGCCCCAGTGCGCTTCGTTCGAGAACTTGTTCGCGAGGCCCTGGATCACCGTGATCCCGCCCTTGTGCCGGGCGAGCGGCGCGAGGCCCTCCGGGAGGTCGTAGTCGACGCCGGTCTTCGCCCGGTCTGGAAACCACGTCTCGTTCGTCACGCCCCAGCCGAACGAGAGAAAGACCAGTCGGGTGGGCACCGTGACCGGGGCCGCGGCCGCGAACCGTCGCCAGCCGAGGGACGGCAGGAGCGGCAGCGCGAGCGCGGTGCCGGCGGCCCTGAGCACCGTGCGGCGTGTGGGATGCATGAGACGACTCCTCGGGATGGCGACGGCTCGGTGGCCGTCACCGCGTGCGGAACTCGGGCGTGGTCACGATCGCCTCGACGATGGACGCGAGGCCTCCGCCGTCGGCCACCGCGCGGGCGACGAGCCCGTCGATGACCTCCGCGTCGGCGAAGCTCACCGGCCTGCCGATCGCGTAGGCGAACAGGTTGGAGACGAGGCCCCGCAGGAAGTCGTCCCCCCGGGCGGCGATCGCGGCGCGCAGCTCGAAGAAGTCCGCGAACGCGGGGCCCCCGTGCAAAGCGCCGGCCGGGTCGATCGGAAAGCTCACGTCGACGACCTTGCCGTGTGGCCCGTTCTTCATCACGAAGTTCATCCGGTAGAGGTGGTCCTCGGTGCGCCAGCGGCCGGCCGCGTCGAAGTTCTCGAGCCCAAATC
Source organism: Planctomycetaceae bacterium (assembly GCA_003488325.1). Lineage (GTDB taxonomy): Bacteria > Planctomycetota > Planctomycetia > Pirellulales > UBA1268 > QWPN01. The sequence continues at coordinate 4,273 of DNLZ01000463.1, read as the reverse complement.
CCACCGGGTCGATCGCGCGGTGGCACTGGGCGCACTGCGGCTCCTCCTGATGGGCCAGCAGCCGCTCCCGCACGGAGATCTTCCGGCCATCGAGCCGTGAGAGCTGCGGCACGTTCGGCGGCGCCGGAGGCGGCGGGTCGTCGAGCAGCTTCCGCAGCACCCACGCGCCGCGCTCGACGGGGCTCGTGCGCTCGCCGTTGCTGCCCATGCCGAGGATCGCGGCCATGCCGAGCAGTCCACCCCGCGGGCTGGACGGCGGGAGCGGGACCATGCGGAAGTGATCGCCCGTGATCGGCTTCGGCTTCGCGGGATCGCTGACGTCGTCGAGGCCGTAGTAGGCGGCCAGGAGTCCGTCGACGACGACGAAGTCGCAGGCCAGCAGCCGACGCGCGTCGAGGTCGCGTTGGAGCAGCGTGTGGAACGTCCGGTAGATCTCCATCTTCGCGGCTTCGCGGGTGGCCTCGTCGAAGTCGGGGTGCAGCTGGTGATCGAAGCGGAAGAAGTCGAGCCGGTCGACGTCGAGCCACTGGTGGGTGAATCCCGTCGCACAGGCGAGCGAACGGGAGTCGGCGATCAGCCGTCGGGCCTGCTGCGCGAGCCCACCGGGATCGTCGAGTGCGCCGGCCGTCGCCGCCGCGAGCAGGTCGTCATCGGGCGGGGACGCCCACAGGAAGAAGGAGAGACGCGACGCGAGTTCGAGGTCGGAAAGGTGGCGGTCGTCGGCGGCAGTGCTCTCCGGCACCGGTGACCCCGCACGGTCGGCGTCCGGCTCGTGCAGGTAGAGGAACGCCGGGGAGGCGAGCATGACGGCCAGCGGTTCGACGAGTGCGTCGGCGAAAGGCCTGCCGGAGGCCCGCTGCGCGTCGTGGATCAAGACCAGCCGATCGAGGTAATCGTCCCCGGGCCGCACACCCCGGAAGGCACGGACGGCGATCCGTTCGAGGATCGCGCGCGTCGCAGCGGCGTCGAGGTCGGGATGGAAGACGGAGCCGAAGAGCGCGAGGCACCGGTCGGCCCCGTCGGGATCGGGAAGCGGGCCTTCCCATTCCACCCAGTCGATCCACAGCGCACAGTCGAGGCCGACGCCGTTGGTCGCCCGCGCGAGGGCGTTCTGAAACGACGCCGCCGCGGCGTCCGCGTGGCGCTTCTCGCGGAACGAGAACGCGCGGGCGCCGTCCGGCGTGATCGTGACTGGCACCTCGATCGTCTGCGGCCGCTGGACCGGGTCGGTGACCTGGAACACACCGAGCCGGCGGAAGTCGTCGGCCGAGACGATCCCCATCTCGAGGAACCGTCGCGAGACCGGCACCTTCTCGTTGCCGCCGACGCGCAGCCGCAGGACGTAGCGCCCCGGCGGGGCGTCGGCGGGGATCGTGATCGTCTCCGTGTGGTGGTAGTTGGCGGTGTGGTAGGTGAGCCAGGCGCCCTCGTCCGACTTCGGCAGCGCGAGGTACTGCCCCAGGTAGGGACCCGACTGCTCGTAGGCACGGAGGCGGAACTTCGCCTCATGCTCGTCAGGAAACCCGAAGTCCTTCGCGCGGGCCGGATCGGCCCCGGCAGCCTCCCATTCCCGCGCCTTGCGGTACCCGCCGAGGAAGTACCCGTTGAGCAGTCCGCCCATCTGCCTGCGCGCCGCGATCTCCACCTCCGTGCGCACGGTGCTGCGGGAGGGGAGCGGTTCGGCGGCGCGTCGCCACCGGTCGATGACGCCGGCGGCGGCACGACGCCCGACGGCGAGATACTGCTCGAACTGGTCGCTCGACATGAAGAGTGACGAGCCGAAGGTGTCGTAGCCGCCCGCCCCCGCGTCGTCCGGCAGGCTCGACACGTCGACGTCGACCCCGAGCAGCGAGCGGAGCGTGTTCGCGTATTCGCGCCGGTTGAGCCGCCGCAGCGTGCCGACCCGCCCCTGATCGCCGATCGTGCGCCGCGCGACGGCGAGCGAGCGCGACAGGGATGCGAGGAACTCGGTCGCGGCGGCAACGGGTGGACGTGGCTCTTCCTCGGGTGGCATCGAGCCGGCGTTGAGCACGCCGAGCACCCGCTGCCAGCGTTCGGCGGCCTCCACCGTGGTGATCGTCGTCGGCAGGTCGTCGAGCCGCACGCCTCCTTCCGCGACGTCGCCGTCGTGGCAGCGCGTGCAGTGGGCCTCGAGAAACAGCGCCGCGGGGGGTGTGGCGACGGCCTCGTGCGTCTCGGCCGACCGACCCGACGGCCCCGTGACCGCCAGCACCATGCCGCACGCCAGCACCGCTGGCGTACGGCGCCGCGTCGACGAGCGGAGACCGGGCACGGCGGCGCGGCACTCGTCCATGCGACACACGGGAAGGGAGGTGCGGCCGGGATGACACCGGAATCGGCCGTCGTCGCGAACCGCGACAGCCCCTATGGTACGGTGCGTCCAACGGCGCCGCAGCACCGGCTCCCCGACGGGTAGAATCAGGTCATGAGCATCGACTGCCGCCACATCCGCAACTTTTCGATCATCGCCCACATCGACCACGGCAAGAGCACGCTGGCCGACCGTCTCCTCGAGGCCACCGGCACGGTGGAGAAGCGGCAGCTCAAGGAGCAGATGCTCGACGACATGGAGCTCGAGCGGCAACGGGGAATCACGATCAAGGCCCGGGCCGTGCGGATGGAGTACCGCCATCACGGCGAGCGCTACGAGCTGAACCTCATCGACACGCCCGGCCACGTCGACTTCCACTACGAGGTCTCCCGCAGCCTGGCCTGCTGCGAGGGTGCCGTGCTCCTCGTCGACGCCTTCCAGGGGGTCGAGGCGCAGACCGTCGCCAACGCGTACGCCGCGATCGGGCAGGACCTGGCGATCGTGCCGGTGATCAACAAGGTCGACCTCGTGCACGCGAGGATCGACGAGGTGCTCCAGGAGATGGAGCAGAGCCTCGCCGTGGAGCCGGCCGACGTGATCCGCGTGAGTGCCAAGACGGGCATCGGCATCGGCGACCTGCTGGCGGCGATCGTCGAGCGGGTGCCACCGCCGCAGGGCGACCCCGCCGCGACCCTGCGGGCGATGATCTTCGACAGCCACTACGACTCGTACCGCGGTGCGATCACCTACGTCCGCGTGGTGGATGGCACGATCCGCCGGGGCCAGAAGATCCGCTTCCTCCGCACGGGCGTCACGCACGAGGTGCTCGAGCTGGGCCAGTTCGTGCCGCAACGGCGGGCCTGCGAGGAGCTCGCGGCCGGCCAGGTGGGCTACCTCGTCTGCAACATCAAGGACGTGAAGCAGGTGCACATCGGCGACACGGTGACCATCCCCGGCGACGAGGCCGCCGTGCCGCTGCCCGGTTACAAGCCGCCGCAGCGGATGGTGTACTGCGGCCTCTATCCCAGCGACGGTGAGAACTTCGAGGAGCTGCGCGACTCGCTCGAGAAACTCGCGATCAACGACCCGTCGTTCGAGTACGCGCCGGAGAGCAGCGAGGCGCTCGGCTTCGGGTTCCGCTGCGGCTTCCTCGGCCTGCTGCACATGGAGATCATCCAGCAGCGGCTCGAGCAGGAGGCCGACCTCGACCTCGTCCAGACGGCGCCCAACGTCACCTACCAGATCCTGACGAAGACCGGCGAGACGCTCGAGATCACCAATCCGCAGGACGTGCCCGACACCGGGCTGATCGAGGAGTTTCGCCAGCCGATCGTGCGGACGAATTTCCTGGTCCCGGTCGAGTTCATCGGCCCGATCATGCAGCTCTGCACCGATCGGCGCGGCACCTACCTGAAGACCGAATACCTCTCCCCCACGCGCGCGATGCTCACCTTCGACCTGCCGCTGGCCGAGGTGATCTACGATCTGCACGACAAGCTCAAGAGCGTGACCCGCGGCTATGGCACGATGGACTACGAGCTGATCGGGTACTTCCCGGCCGAGCTCGTCCGGCTCGACATCCTCGTGGGCGGCAAGAAGGTCGACGCCCTCTCGATCATCTGCGACCGCCGCGACGCGGACCGCCGCGGCCGGGCGATCGTCAAGAAGCTCCGCGGTGAGATCGACCGCCACATGTTCGAGATCGCACTGCAGGCCGCGATCGGCACGAAGGTGATCGCCCGCGAGACGATCTCGGCGATGCGGAAGAACGTCACGGCCAAGTGCTACGGTGGCGACATCTCCCGCAAGAAGAAGCTGTGGGCGAAGCAGAAGGAGGGCAAGAAGCGGATGAAGAGCATCGGATCGGTGGACATCCCGCAGAAGGCCTTCATGGCGGTGCTCGACACCGGCGCCGAGCGGACCTAGAGCGCATCCGAGATA
>DNLZ01000314.1 GCA_003488325.1 Planctomycetaceae bacterium | reverse complement strand
GCCGGGCGCCGGGCCGGCTCGCGAGCAGCCGTCGAGCAGCAGCTGCACGCCCCAGCCGCGGACGAAGGGGTCGGCGTCCTCGAGCCGCGCGAGCAGCATGTCGTCGTCGAGCGCGAGCGGGGTGCCGCCGGCGATCGCCGCCAGGGCCCAGAGCGCCCGCAGCCGGTGGGCCGGATCCTCCGCGTTCGCCGCGCGGTCTCGGAGCCAGGCGATGTCGTCGCCGAGTGGCACGCCGGCGAGGCTCCTCGCCTGCCACGCGCGGACCGCCGCCCGGCTCCACCACTGGTTCTCCGCGAACAGGTGCCGACGCAGCGCCTCCGAGTCTTCGGCCGCGACGTCCACGACACCAGGGTGCCGCGGCGTGCCGTGGACGAGCCGATAGATCCGCCCGCTCGTGCGGTGCACGCCGTCGTGGTCGTGGCACTCCCCCGTATCGGACCAGTCGGCGATGAAGACGCCGCCATCCGGTCCCGTCACGAGATCCATTCCCCGAAACCACGGGTCGGCGATGAAGCACATGTCCGGGCCGTGGGTCGCCGTGAAGCTGGCCCCGTGCGGGGCGAGGCGGTCGTGGTTGATGCGGCGCCCGTGCAGGTTCAGCGTGAAGACGCCGCCGCGATACTCCGCCGGCCAGTTGTCCCCCTGATAGATCATGAGGCCGATGTGCGCGTGCCCGCCGCCGGCGGCGCTCGTGCCGTCGGAGACCTGCTGACGCACGTCGCTCCATTTCTCTCCGGTGTCCCAGTGCACGTGGTCGGCGATTTGGGGCACGAGATCGTAGACGTGGGGCTCGAGGTCGGTGCCGTACATGCGCTCCACGTGCGATCCGTGGACCGCATGCCACAGGTGGCCGATCACCGTGTTGATGACGAACGTCTCACCATGCGCGTCGAAGTCGGTGCCCCACGAGTTCGTCATGCCGTCCATCACCTTCTCGACGATGCGTCGCGCGGGATGGTAGCGCCAGATGCCGGTGTTGATGCGGATCCGCTGCGAGTCCCCCGCGCCCGGCAGGCCGATCCGCGACGTGCCCTGGATGCCGTGCCTTCCCCAGAGCCAGCCGTCGGGCCCCCAGGTCAGCCCGTTGGCCGGCGTGTGTCCGACGCTCGTCTCGTCGAATCCGTCGAGCACGACCTCGGGCGGCCCGTCGGGCACGAGGTCGGCATCTCGGTCCGGAATGAAGAGCAGATGGGGCAGGTCGATCACCCACGCACCGCCGAGGCCCACCGCCACGCTCGTCACCCGCGTGCCCTGGTCCCAGAAGACCGTTCGTTCGTCGTGACGACCGTCACCGTCACGGTCCGCGAGCACGACGATCCGGTCACGGAGCGTGTCGTCCCAGCCGCCGACGGCCGCGCCGGCCCAGGTAAAGTTCTCCGCCACCCACAGGCGGCCGCGGGCGTCCGTGCAGATGCCGATCGGGTTCGCCACGTCCGGTTCCGCCGCGAAGACATCGAGCCGAAACCCGGGCGGAAGCCGTGCCGATTCACAGACCTCGCGGGGCGAAAGCGGACCTCCCGGGGCCTTTTCGGTGTTCGTCGGCGTCGGGAAGTCGGCGGCCATGCCCGACAGCCAGCCGGTGGTGACCGTGACGAGCAGGACCGAGGCCACCCGCCTCACGCGTGGATGAGAGGATGCACGACAAGCCATGACACGGGCCTCGGAAAGCGACTGGACAACCCCAGGGAAAACGTACCAGCCCGTGGCGCGGCCCCGCCAACGCCCAGCATCGAGCACGCGGCAGCCGTGGAGCCAGTGGACGGGTGGATCGAATCGACTTGACCGGTGTTGTACCGCCTATGAAACTTTGTTTTGATCCCTTGTCGCGGTCTTCCGCGTGGAGTCGGCGATCATGAAGCGATCCGCGCAACGACGGCGCGTCACCGTCCGCGGCAGAGCCGGCGAGGATGGCGGGGCCTACGCCGTGCCGGCCGTCGACAAGGCGCTCGACATCCTCGAACTGCTCGGCGAGGCCTCTCCCGGCATGAGCCTCACCGGCATCGCCGACGCGCTCGGACGCACGAAGCAGGAAATCTATCGGGTGCTCGTGCGTCTGCAGGATCGCGGCTACCTCGTGCGCGACGAGGCGCAGGTGTACCGGCTCTCCACGAAGCTCTTCGAGATCGGGTCGCGAAACGCCGGCACGCAGTTCCTCACGGCCCGCGCGATGCCCCACATGGAGCGGCTGTCCCGTCGGCTGCGCGAGTCGTGCCACCTCACGATCGTCGTGCAGAACCACATGCTCGTCGTCACCCGCGCCGAGGGGAATGCCGACGTGATGCTGGCGGTGCGCATCGGCGCGACCTTCGGTCTTCATCAGCGGGTCAGCGGTCTCGTCGCGCTGGCGATGCTGCCCGAGCATCGCCGCCGCGAGTACTGGCGGCAGTCGGGAGAGCCGGACGCGGCCGTGGTCGCCTGCGAGGAGCGGCTCGACCGGATTCGGCGGCAGGGATATGCCCACGACGACAGCCCCATCGTCGTGGGCGTGAAGGACTGCGCGGCACCGGTGCTCGACGCGGCGGCCGGCCTCCTCGGCGTGCTGTGCGTCTCGCACCTCTGCCGGCGGGACGATCCCGACGAGCACGCCGACATCATCGCGGCCGTCGTCGCGACGGCCGGGGACATCGCGGCGGAATTCGGGCCCACGGCGGTCCGCGCCGGCGACGACGGCGATCGCGTGCGGGGGGCGACGCCATGATGCCGCCCCATCTCCGGTCGCACGCGGGCCTTCTGATCGGCGTCGCGGCGCTCCTCACGATCGTGCCCGTGACGAGCCGCTCGGCCGAGCCCGATCCGGCCGCGCTCGAGTTCTTCGAAAAGCGGGTGCGGCCGCTCCTGGTCACCCACTGCTACGAGTGCCACGCCGACGGCGAGACGAGCGGCGGCCTCGCCCTCGACACGAGGTCGGGCCTGCTGGTCGGCGGGGATTCCGGTCCCGCCATCGTCCCCGGCAGGCCCGACGAGAGCCGGATCGTCGAGGCGGTGCGGTACGCGAACCCCGACCTGCGGATGCCACCGCAGAACAAGCTTCCGCCCGAGGACGTGGCGACGCTCGAGCGCTGGATCACGATGGGCGCGGTCGACCCGCGCGAGGACGTCGCCGCCGCGCCCGCCGCGGCACCGCTCGGCATGAGCCTCGAGGAGGGAACGTCGTTCTGGTCGCTGCGGCCGATCGCCCGGCCCGCCGTCCCCGCGGTGCGGCGTGCCGACTGGGTGCGCACGCCGATCGACGCCTTCATCCTCGCGGCCCTGGAGGAGGCGGGCCTGGAGCCGGCGCCACCGGCCGATCGCCGCACGCTCCTGCGTCGCGTGACGTTCGACCTCACCGGCCTGCCGCCCACACCCGACGAGGTCGCCGCGTTCCTCGCGGACGACTCGTCCGACGCGTTCGATCGCGTCGTGGAGCGGCTCCTCTCGTCCTCGGACTACGGCGTGCGCTGGGGCCGGCACTGGCTCGACGTGGCCCGCTACGCCGATTCCAACGGTCTCGACGAGAACCTCGCCTTCGGTCACGCCTGGCGCTACCGCGACTACGTCGTCGACTCGTTCAATGCGGGCAAGCCCTACGATCGGTTCCTCGTCGAACAGATCGCCGGCGACCTGCTCCCCGATGCGAGTGCCGAGACGATCACAGGCACCGGCTACCTCGTGCTCGGGGCGAAGGTCCTGGCGGAGCCCGACCGCGAGAAGCTCACGATGGACACGATCGACGAGCAGATCGACGCGATCGGCAAGGGACTCCTCGGCATGACGCTCGGGTGCGTGCGGTGTCACGACCACAAGTTCGACCCGCTGACGCAGGCCGACTACTACGGCCTGGCCGCGATCTTCAAGAGCACCCGCACGTTTGCCGACACCAACACCGGCGCGATCAAACACTGGCACGAGCACGGCCTCGCCACCGATGCGGAGAAGGAGGCGATGAAGAAGGTCGACGAGGAGATCGCCGCCCTCCAGAAGGCGGCCTCCTCGTTTCGCTCGGAGGCGATGGGAAAGCTGCGCGCGGCGGCCCGCGCCAAGGCCGCCGACTACCTCGTGGCCTGCGCCGCCTTCGGCCCCGACGCGCCGCTCACGGAGGTCGCCGCGATCGGCACCCCGCGCGGGCTGCATCCCTACGTCCTGCATCACTGCCGTCTCCACCTGGCCTACCACCCGGACGACGCGGTGTTCGGTCGTTGGCACGAACTGGCCGCGGCCGGGGATGTCGCGGCGATCGACCGCCACTACCGGGCCCTCTTCGCCGATGCGGAGGAGGCGTGGCGGGCGGCGAAGGAGGCCGATGCCAAGGCCACGTCGATCGCCGACCCGCGGCTGGACGCTGCACGGGCCGCGCTCCACGATGCCGCGGGCTTCCTGGCCGTGCCGCCGAAGCCGGAATTCGCCTTCGATCCGGAGACGCTCGCCGAGTACCACCGGCTCGAGGAGGCGGCCCGCATCGCCGAGAGCGGTGCCCCCGACCTGCCGGCCGCCATGGCCGTCGGCGAGGCGACCGTCCTCACGGAAATGCCGATCCATGTCCGCGGCAACCACCGCAACCACGGCCGCTCGGTCGCCCGCGGCTTCCCGCGTGTGATGCTCGCGGCCCATGCGGCGCGGAGCGACCTGCCCGCCGCGTCGAGCGGTCGCCTGGAGCTCGCCCGCTGGCTCGCCGACCCGGAACACCCGCTCACCTCGCGAGTCTTCGTCAATCGGGTCTGGCGGTGGCATTTCGGGCAGGGCATCGTGGGCACCACCGACAACTTCGGCGTGCTCGGCGACCGTCCCTCACACCCCGAGCTGCTCGACTGGCTGGCGCGTCGGTTCACCGACTCGGGCTGGTCGATCAAGGAACTGCATCGACTCGTCCTCGCATCGAGCACCTACCGGATGGCGTCGAGCCATCCCGACGAGGCATCCGCCGATTCGATCGACCCCGAGAACCGGCTCCTCTGGCGGTTTCCCCTGCGGCGGCTCGAGGCGGAAGAGATCCGCGACGCCCTCCTCGCCACGACCGCGCGGCTCGAACGCGGCCTGGGCGGCAAGACCGTGCCGCTCCGGAACCGCCAGTTCGTCTTCAACCACACGTCCGTCGACCATACGAGGTACGACAGCCTGCGGCGGGCCATCTACCTGCCGGTGATCCGCAACAATCTCTACACACTCTTCGAGCAGTTCGACTTCCCCGACCCGACGATGCCGACGGGGAGCCGCGTCGAGACGGTCGTGGCGCCGCAGGCGCTCTTCATGCTCAACGCGCCGCTCGTGATGGACTCAGCGGCGGCGTGGGCCCGCGCCCTGATCGCCCGCGAGGGGACCGACGCCGACCGGGTGCACGCCGCCTACGAGGCCGCCTACGCGCGGCCACCGACCGAGGTCGAGACGACGCGGGCGCTCGCCTTCCTGCGGGATTCCGCCGCCGACGGCACCGAGCGGGCCTGGTCGCTCCTCTGCCAGGGCATCCTCGCGGCGAACGAGTTCATATACGTACGCTGAGGCCGACACCCGTCCGAGCGAGTCACCATGCACGAGCCAGCAGCGACCATTCCGACGACCCCGACTCGGCACCTCGCGGCCCGGCGCCGAATCCTGCAGACCTCGGCCGTGGGCTTCGGACACCTCGCGTTCCGGGCACTGCTCGACGCCGAGGTCCTGGCGGAGACGGCGGCCGAATCGGGCCACGTCGCCAACCCGCTCGCCGCGAAGCCGCCGCATCTGCCGGCCCGCGCCCGCCGCATCGTCTTCCTCTTCATGAAGGGGGGGCCGTCCCACGTCGATACCTTCGACCCCAAGCCGCTGCTCGACCGCGACCACGGCAAGCCGCCCCCGTTCGAACTGCCGAAGGTGACGTTCGCGGCGCAGGGCAACCTGCTCCGCTCCCCGTGGAAGTTCCGCCGGCACGGCCAGAGCGGCCTGCCGGTGAGCGACCTCTTTCCGCACGTGGCCCGCCACGTCGACGACCTCTGCATCCTCCGGAGCGTGCACGGCACGAACCCGGCGCACGGAGGCGCGCTGCTCAAGCTCCACACCGGCAGCGATCAGTTCGTGCGTCCGAGCATGGGGTCCTGGATCACCTACGGCCTCGGCACGGACAACGAGAACCTGCCCGCCTTCGTCACGATCTGCCCCACGCTCGCCCATGGCGGCGTGAACAACTGGGGGGCCGCCTTCCTGCCGGCCTTCTGCCAGGGCACTCCGATCGGCAACGCCTCCACCGGGTCGGCGCAGGCGGCGGTGAAGCACATCCGCAACGACCGGCTCGGCCGCGCCGAGCAGCGTCGGCAGCTCGACCTCATCGCGGCGATGAACCGCGATCACATCGCCACCGCCGGCGCGGAACGCCTCCTCGAGGGACGGCTCGACTCGTTCGAGCTGGCGTTCCGGATGCAGGCGACGATGCCCGAACTGCAGGATCTCTCCGGTGAGACCGCGGCCATGCAGCGGCTCTACGGGCTCGACGACCCGATCACGGCCGATTTCGGCCGACAGTGCCTCATGGCGCGGCGGTTCCTGGAGGCGGGCGTGCGGTTCGTGCAGGTCACGCACAGCGACAGCGAGGTCCAGTGGGACCAGCACGGCAACCTCTACCAGGGGCACACGAAGAATGCCGCCGAGGTCGATCGGCCGATCGCCGGCTTCCTCCAGGACCTCAAGGCGCGTGGCCTGCTCGACGACACGCTCGTGCTGTGGGGCGGCGAGTTCGGGCGCACGCCGACGGCCCAGGGAACGGACGGTCGCGACCACAACCCGCACGGCTTCACGATGTGGATGGCCGGCGGGGGTGTGAAGGCCGGCTTCGCCTACGGGGCGACCGACGACTACGGCTACTACGCGGTCCAGGACGCGATGCATGTGCATGACCTGCACGCGACGATCCTGCACCTGCTCGGGCTCGATCACACGCGGCTGACCTACCGTCACGCGGGCCGGGACTTCCGGCTCACCGACGTCGCCGGCCGCGTGGCGAAGGGCATCCTCGCCTGACCCTCGGGCCGGTCGGACGCGACGGCCGGATGGGTGGACACGGGTCGCTTTCGCCTTTACGCTTTGAAAGGCGGTGGTGGGGGTTGCGGAGTCCCATGGAGGTCCATGCCATGATGGGATCATGTGCCGGGCGCGACCGGCGCGGCTTCACGCTCGTGGAACTGCTCGTGGTGATCGCGATCA
>DNLZ01000061.1:5859-6333 GCA_003488325.1 Planctomycetaceae bacterium | reverse complement strand
CGCGAGCCCTGGCCAATTTCCGCATTGAAAATGCGCGGCGGCGTCGAGGATTTATTGCGTCGCGTTGATGGTCTCGTACGATTTCAGGCGACGTTCAGGGTGTGAGGGTCAGGGCATTCGTTGACCTCGGCAGGTCGGGGCATGAATCGGGTTGCCATCCTGACCGCGTGGCTCACGGCGATCGCCACCGCGTCGCACGCGGCGGAGGTGACTGGGCCGGCAGCGACCGAGGCATCCGTGCCCGAGGCGGCGATCGCGGTCCCGACCGCCGACCCGCACGCCGACCGCTTCCGTGGCGACATTGCCCCCCTGCTCACGCGGGCCTGCGGTTCCTGCCACGACCCCGACACCCAGGAAGGCGGCGTGGTGCTCACGACGCTCGACGGCTCGATGCACGCGCCCGCGACCGTCGCCCTCTGGAGGAAGGCCCGCCGGCTCGTCACGTCACGCACGATGCCACCCGCCGACGCGGCG
>DNLZ01000061.1:1741-5457 GCA_003488325.1 Planctomycetaceae bacterium | reverse complement strand
CCGGCTCGTGACCCGCCGGCTCACCAACCGGGAGTTCAACCGCTCGCTTCTGCACCTCGTGGGAGCCACGTCGTCGCGCCGCGACTTCACCGCCGAGGAAAACATCCCGGCCGACGCCGTCGACCCGACCGGCTTCTCCAACGACGCCCGCACCAACCCGCTCACGAAGACCCACCTCGAGGCCTTCAAGCAGGCCGCGACCGCGGCGCTGCGTGAGTTCGCGCCGTTCGTCGAGCAGCCCCGGAGCCCGCTGCGCTACTTCTATCACGGCGAGCACTGCTACACGTCGCGGGCCACGCAGGACCACGTCTTCGACTTCGTGAAGAACGTCCCGCACCCCATGACCGAGGCCGAGTTCCGGGCCCGCCGGGAGATCGAGGGGCTCACGGGCAACTCGTTCCTCAATCGCCCCATGAACAAGGCCGTGTTCGGCCCGGCGCTCTTTCCCTTCAAGCCCGGCGAACTGAAGAACTTCGACAACGACCTGTTGCTCGCCAATGCCGTGGCCTTCCCGGCGAGCCAGATGTATTCCCGCGGCACGTTCGACTTCCGCCTCCGCGTGCGGGGCAAGGCGGACGCCGACGGCATGCTGCCGCTGCTGCGGGTGAAGGTCGGCTGCTTCGACGTCTTCGCCAACCACTTCCACACGCTCGCCGAGGTGCGGCTCTCCACGGCCGAGCAGGTGCTCGTGTTCTCCGGCAACGTTCGCGACTTCCCCTACCTCGACAACATCCCGCCGGAGCGGACGTTCCGCGACGGCAACGTGCCGAAGCTCACCACGTTTTCCACGAACGACTGGTACGACTGCATGGCGGGCTTCTTCATCGTGCTCGTCGAGAACGCCGGCCGGCACGACGAGGGGCTGCCGCTCGAGCCGGGGCAGCATCGCTACGCCCTCGGCAACATCCACATCGGCTCCTATGACGAGATCTACGAGCGGGCCCGGGCCAAGACGCTGCCCAACTACTACATGAAGGACTCCGAGCTCGTGGAGGTGTTCCGCAAGAACCAGGAGGCGCTTGCGGGCAGGGCGCCGGCGATCGAGATCGACTGGGCCGAGCTCACGCTCGACGACGTGCCGGCGGAGAGCGCCGTCTTCGTCGCGTCGCCGCACCGCGGCCCCACCGACGCCTACGCCGCCGAGGTGATCGGCCGCTTCGTCGATGCGGCCTTCCGCGGCTTCGCCACGGCCGACGATCGGCGCACGTTCACCGACCTCTACGCCGCGCTCCGCAAGGAGGGCCTCGCCTTCGAGCCGGCGGTGCACGAGGCGCTCGCGGCGGTGCTCGTGTCACCCAAGCACCTCTTCCTCGACGACTTCGCGCAGCCCGCCACCGCGCGGTCCCACGCCCTGCTGCTGGCAGCGCGGCTCTCGTTCTGGCTGTGGGGCGAGCCGCCCGACGAGCCACTCCTCGCGGCCGGCGCCGACGGCACTCTGCTCGATCCCGCCGTGCTGCGGGCCGCGGCGGCGCGACTGCTCGCCGATCCGCGGGCGGGGCGGTTCGTCGATCGCTTCATCGACGAGGCGTGGCACCTCGACCGGTTCGACCAGGTGCCGATCGACAAGGGGCGGTATCCCTTCTACGACGAGGAGCTCGAGGCGGAGATCAAGGAGCAGTTTCGCCGGACGGTGCACGCGGCCCTCGGGCTCGACGGCCCGGCCGACGTCCGCAGCCTGATCGACGCCGACCACCTCTGGCTCACGCCGCGGCTGGCGAAGCTCATGCGCGCCGAGGCCTACGCGGGCACCGGCGAGTTCGTGAATGTGAAGCTGCCGGAGACCAGCCCGCTCGGCGGCGTGCTCACCCAGCCGCGAATCATGAAGATGAACTCCAACGGTGCCGATTCGCACCCGGTGCGCCGCGGCACCTGGGTGCTCGAGCGGATCCTCTTCGATCCGCCCCCGCCGCCGCCGAAGGTGACGCCGCTGGAGGAGCAGGGGATCATCCGGGCGGCCTCGCTGCGGGAGCGGATCGCCGAGCACGCCCGGTCGAGCGGCTCGTGCATCGCCTGCCACCGGCGAATCGATCCCTTCGGTCTGGCCTTTGAAAATTTCGACGCCGCCGGCGGCTGGCGCGACGCCGTCCCGGCCGGCGACGGGCAGCAGCCTGTCACGATCGCGAGCACGCTCGCCGATGGCACGGTCATCGCGAGCCTCGAGGATCTCAAGCGGTACATCCTCGAGCGTCGGCTCGACGCCTTCACACGCGGCTTCGTGGAGGGCGTGGTGCAGTATGCGGCGGGCCGTCGGCTCGATCTGGCCGACGAGCGGTCGGTGGAACTGGCACAGCGGGCGTTCATCGACGCGGGATACGACTTCAGGACCCTCGTGCAGGCGGTGGCTGCGTCGGCGTCGTTCACCGGCCAGCCGGAATGACTTTTCAGGAAGGGTGGCATCATGCGCGTGATCAGTCGCAAGGCGTTTCTGATGGGGTCGGGCGCGACCCTCGCCCTCCCCTGCTTCGCGTCGCTCGAGAGGCTCGGCGCCGCCGGCCCCGATCCGGCCGAGCGGAGGCAGCGGTTCTGCGCGATCTTCTTTCCGTTCGGCGTGTCGCTGCCGCCGCGGCTGACCGACGCGAAAAACCCGGAGAGCAAAAATCCCGATTACGACGCCTTCAACTGGTTTCCCGACGGCGACGGCGGCCGCGACTACCGGCTGAGCAGGACGCTCGAGCCGCTCGAGCCCTTCCGGCAGGACCTCACGGTCTTCTCCGGCCTCTCCCATCCGCACTACCGCGTGATCGGCTCGGGCCACCGTAACGGCGGGCTGTTTTTGAACGGCGCCAATATCGTCAAGGGATCGGCCAACTCCGTGAGCGTCGATCAACTCATCGCCTCGCACATGGAGGGGGCGACGCGGTTTCCCTCGCTCGTGCTCTCGTCCGGTGGTGGCGTGGGCGTGCCGCTGATGGCGCAGACGATCTCCGTCGATCGCCACGGCAAGTTCGTGCCGGCCCTCTCCGAGCCGCGGCAGATCTTCAATCGGCTCTTCGGCGTCGAGGAGGGAGGCGCGGCGGCCCTGCGGCCCCGGCGGAGCGTGCTCGACGTCACGATGGAGAGCGCCCAGAGCCTGATCCACCGGCTCAACCCGGAGGACCAGCGGGCCTTCGCCGACTACCGCCAGTCGATCCGCGAGCTCGAGCACGACCTCGACCGGGCCGAGCAGTGGGCGAGCGTGCCGCGGCCGGCCGTCGATCCCTCGGCCGTGGCACAGGACGGCTTCGCCAAGCAGGGCGCCCAGAGCTACCTCGACTCGATGTTCGAGCTGGTCTACCTCGCGCTCAAGACCGACTGCACCCGCGTGGTCACCTACCAGATCGCCTGCGAAGGCACCTGCATCGGCGACTCGTTTCCCAGCGTGCTCGGGCTGCCGACGCACCACAACCTCAGCCACGGCAACCGCAGCCCCGGGGGCTACGAGCGGTGGGCGAAATACGACCGCTACCTCGTCGAGCAGTTCGGGAGGTTCCTCACGAAGCTCGCGAACACGCCCGACGGTGACGGCACGCTCCTCGACACGACGGCCTGCCTCTTCGGGTCGGGCACGAGCGACACCCATGTGCACAAGAACTACCCGCTCGTCCTCGCCGGCGGCACGAAGCTCGGCCTGAAGCACGGGCAGTATGTTCGCTATCGCGAGGAGCGGCCGATGAACGACCTGCTCCTCACGGTCGCGCACCGGTTCGGGATCGAGACGCCGTCGTTCGGCGACAGCG
>DNLZ01000061.1:0-1409 GCA_003488325.1 Planctomycetaceae bacterium | reverse complement strand
CTCGTGTGAGCCGCCGGCGGTCCAGCCCGACGGCCACTCCGAGCGGCGGTGATGCGACCGCGATGGCCGTCGCCCGACAGGTCCACGCTGTCCGGCACGACGCGTGGCGGCACCCGGACGCACCGGTCGTCACCGCCGACTGCGGACGTCTCGTGCCAGGGCATCCCGCATCTCGTGGGCCGCCACCTCGAGCAGGTCGCGGACGTAGCGAACGGCTCCCTCGGAATCACGGGAGCGGATCAGCGACACGATCGCGGAGTGGTGGGCGAGCGTCGTGCGCCGAATATCCTCGGCGGTGCGGCCGAGCCGCCGCTGCGAGCAGGCGATCCAAAGCAGGAACTGCCCCCGCAGAAGCTCCCACACCTGAATCAGCCGCGGCTGATGACTGGCGGCGGCCACGAGATCGTGAAACTCGGCATCGCACAGCGAGACCCTCGCGAGATCCCGTGCTGCCCGCAGCCCGGCCAGATTCCGCTCGATCGCGGCGATGTCGTCGGGACCGTGGCGCTCGGCGGCCATGCGCACCAACTCCGGCTCGATGAACTGCCGCACCTCGAGGAGTTCGGCCATGTCCCGTTCCGTGAGGGCGGGCACGCGCAGCCTGCCCGTCGGGGAGCGGACGAGCAGCCCGCACCGTTCGAGCGCGATCGCGGCTTCCCGCACCGGTACGCGGCTCACGCCGAGCCGCTCGGCCGTGGCCTGCTCGGCGATCTTCGTGCCGGCCGCGAGCGTGCCGGCCACGATCTCCTGCTCGAGGATCCGGGCGACCCGCTTCGAGATCGAGTGCGACCGTTCCGTCCTGCCGCCCGGTGCGGCCGGGGCTCTGCCCGCGCCCGCGGCCGAGCGTCGGCTCGAGGGGGCCGGCTGGCGTGTGGTCCGACGTGGGGCCTTGCGTGCGATGGCGTCGTTCTCCGGGGGATTGCTCAGGCGATGATATCCCGCACCACGTGGCCGTGGACATCGGTGAGCCGGTAATCGCGGCCGCCGTAGCGGTAGGTGAGCCGCTCGTGGTCGATGCCGAGCAGGTGGAGGATCGTGGCGTGCAGGTCGTGCACGTGGACCTTGTCCTGCACGGCGTGCCAGCCGAAGTCGTCGGTGGCCCCGTGGACCATGCCGCCACGGATCCCGCCGCCGGCCATCCACATCGTGAAGCCGAAGGGGTGGTGCTCGCGGCCGTCCTTCCCCTCGGCCGTGGGCGTGCGGCCGAACTCGCCCCCCCAAACCACGAGCGTGTCGTCGAGGAGGCCGCGGGCCCGCAGGTCGGTGAGCAGCGCCGCAACGGGCCGGTCGATGCTCCGACAGTTCCTCGGCAGGTTGGCCGTGAGGCTGCCGTGCTGGTCCCACTTGTTGTTGGCCGGTGCGTCGAAGACGTGCACGAACCGCACGCCCCGCTCCACGAGCCGCCGGGC
>DNLZ01000056.1:9934-11332 GCA_003488325.1 Planctomycetaceae bacterium | reverse complement strand
CCAGCGCGACACCGAGCGGCCGTCGGCGCCCGCCGCCGGCGACGCCGAGGAGTCGTGGAACCCGAACAACTGGTACGACTACGCGATCCGGCTGCCCAACGGCAAACTGCTGCAGAGCTACTGGCGTTCGCCCCGCGGTGTCGATCGCGGCGAGCCGTCCCCCGGCCGGTACGCGGTGCACGCGCTCGTGGGACACCACGGCATCTTCTCGCTCACGCCGGCGTGGCTGCTCGTCCCCGGCGGACTGTGGATCCTCGCGCGAGGCGGCCGTGGGCGGCGCGGCCTCGAGGAGATCGCCACGGCGATCGCGGTGGTGTCGGTCGTCGTCATCGGCTTCTACCTCGCCCGCCCCCAGGCCGACCGCAACTACGGGGGCGTCACCGCGGGCTTCCGCTGGGCGCTCTGGCTGATCCCGCTCTGGACCGTGGCCGCCGTGGCGGCGGCGGATCGCCTCGCCGGCTCGCGGGCCGGTCGTGGCATGGCGCTCGTGCTGCTCGCGCTTTCGATGGTGTCGGTGGCCCACCCCACGTGGACGCCGTGGACCCAGCCGTGGATCGAGCGGTGGCTGGTGCACGCCGGCTGGATCGCCCCACCTTGAGGCCGCTTCCGCCGCGGATCGCCCGCCCGCGCGGAGCACCACCTCGGCCGGTGCGGAGTCCACCTGCACGTGGTAGTCTCTTCGGGGGTCGTCCGGCCAGGTGGTCCGGCGGACGAGGACAGGTCGTTGGTGCATTCCTCCGATGGCGATCTCCGTGCTCATCGCGGATGACCACGACGTCATCCGCAGCGGCGTCGAGGTGCTGCTCGAATCGTCGCATTTCCGGGTCGTCGCGAGCGCGGCGAACGTCGCGCAGCTCGTCAGGCTCGCGCGGAAGCACAAGCCGGACGTCCTGCTGCTCGACGTCCGACTCGGCGACGAGGACGGGCTCGACGCGATCCGCCGGGTGCGATCCGCCGCGCCGAAGACCCGCATCGTCATCTTCTCGGCATTCGACAATCCGACCTACGTCGCTCGTGCCGTCGCCGCGGGGGCGAACGACTACCTGCTCAAGACCGCGGACCGGGACACGCTCCTCGCCGCCCTCGACAACGCGGTCGCGGACGGCCCGCCCACCCGCACCGGCATGCTGCGGAGCGTCGCCGCCTCGATGACGAAGCAGGACGTGCCGGGGGACGCGAACGTGCCGCTCACGCCCCGCGAACTGCAGACGCTGAGGCTGATCGCCATGGGCCTGTCGAACCGCGAGATCGCCGACACGATGGGCATCAGCATCGAGACGGTGAAAGAGCACGTGCAGAACATGCTCCGCAAGACCTCGCTCCACGACCGCACGCAGGCGGCCGTGTGGGCGCTGCGCAACGGCCTCGCCTGACGGCCGGCCTTCCCGCCCCGCCGTG
>DNLZ01000056.1:0-9595 GCA_003488325.1 Planctomycetaceae bacterium | reverse complement strand
CCGACGGTCAACGACCGCACCCCGTCCCGGGCACGCGTCACCGGCATGCACCGCCGGCCGAGGCGGCTCACCAGGAGCGCGGGCAGCAGGACGAGGTCGCCGACGAGGGCGGCGAGCATGAGGAGCGCGAGCATCACGGCGAAGCGGCTCGTCGGCGCGAACGAGCTGGCCGCGAAGACGAGGATTCCCAGCACGGCAATCATCGTGGACTGCGTCAGCGGGATCGCGGAGTGTCGGTAGGCCGACCGCAGGCCCTCGACGGGCTCGGCGCCCTCGTCCCGCGCGCGGCGATAGAAGGTGAGGAAGTGCAGCGTGCCGTCGATGGCCATGCCCAGCGCGATCGACGCGGTCATCACGCTGCCGATGTCGAGCGGCATGCGCGTCCACCCGAGCGCCCCGAAGAGCAGGACCATCGGAAACACATTGCTGACCATCGCGAGCAGCCCGGCGCCCACGCCCCCCTCCACGAGCATCATCACGAGCGTGATCACGCCGCACGCGGAAAGAAAACTGCTGAACAGGTCGTCGAGGAGCGTGTGCTGGATCGAGTGCACGAGCGGCATCGCACCGGTGCAGGTGGCGACGATCCCGCGCCCGGCGCCTCCGGCGGCCTCCACGACCGGCGCGATCTCCTCGCGCACGCGGTCGAGGAGGACGCCGTAGTCGATGTCCTCGAGCGCCGGCACGCGGGCCGTCACCCGCCAGAGCTGGCCATCGGGCACATCGCGGACGTACCGGATCGCATCGGCTCGGGCGAGATCGCGCTCCAGACGCCGTGACGCGATCGCCCGTTGCGTCGCCCCGCGGAGCGAGCCGGCGGGGGGCAACGCCGGCAGGAACGTCGCCGCCGAGACGACGCCGGTGACGTCCCCGTGAGCCCGCAGGCGTGCCTCGATCGCCTGGACGAGGTCGAGTCGCTCGGACGCGCGGACGGCGTGCCCCTCGTCGAAGCGCACGATCACCTCGATCGGCACGAGCGGGCCGATGGACCGCTCGATCCAGGCGTAGTCCGCGATCACGCGGCTCTCGGGCTCGAAGAGCGTGTCGATGCGGACCGACGTGCGGATCCGGGGGATGCCCACCGCGGCGAGCGCCATGAGACCGCCGAGGACGATCATGATCGCCGTGGCGTGCCGCGCGACGAAGACCGCGCACACCTCCGCCCGCGCGTCGCTCCAGCCGGCACGCGGACGCGGCGGAATCGGCCAGCGTTCGAAGATTCCCGGCAGCACGAGGAACATCGCCACGAGGGCGGCGACGACGCCGATGGCGGCGTGGAAGCCGAAGACGCGGATCGGTTCGAGCGTGCTCACCACGAGCGACACCAGCCCGACCGCCGTCGTCCCCGCCGAGAGGCAGCAGGGAAGCCAGCCGAGGGCGACTCCCCGCCCGGCGACACCCCGCACCCCACCCCGCGCGAGCGACTCCTCGAGGTAGTTGACGAGGTGGATCCCACCGGCGACGCCGAGCACGAGCACGAGGACGGGCATCACGATGAGCACCGCGTTCATCCGGTCGCCGCACAGGGCGAGCGTCGCGAAGGACAGCCCCACGCACCACGCGGACACGAGGAAGACGAGCGCCGCATGGAGCCACGAGCGAAGCGACCACCACGTCACCGCCAGCACGACGATGCCGGCGGGCAGCGCGAAGTTCGTGAGCGATCGGGAGCTCTCCACGTCGATCGCCACGTTGTCCATGACCGGCCCCGCCATGCGCACGGCGGCGGGCTCGACGGCCGCCTCACGGCTGACGAGATCACGGATCCAGGCGACGGCCCGCTGACGATCGGCCATGCCGGCCGGGGTGAAGCCCACGACGGCACACGTCGTCCGGCCGTCGGGCCCCAGCAGCATGCCCTTGAGACGATCGATGGCCGCCGTCCGTTCGAGGCCGAGGGGCGGGCCGGCCAGCTGTTCGAGCGCCCGGTTGCCCGTCGCGACCCCCGTGAACCAGGCGTCCCCCGCGGCGTCGCGGGGCGCGTCGTCTCCGCCGGACGCGGCGGCCAGTGCATCGAGCGCCCGGGCGCCGACCTCGCACCCTGGCCAGGTGACGACGACCACGTCGCCGCTCTCGAAGAGCCTCGTGAAGGCGTCGTACTCCTGCCGGGGTGCGAACGTCTCCGGCACCCACTCGAGCGGTGTCGTGCCGTCGACGCCGAGCACGCCGAACGCCGCCCGCGCGATGAACGGCGACGAGAGCGCCATGGATACGAGCGCGACGACGCTCGTGACCGACCAGGGAACGGCACGGACCATGTGGCGACCTTCACCGGCCAATGCTACACTTTGAAAGAAGTTGCGTCGGTCCCGCCGAACGACCCTCCGGTCCGCGATCCGTGGCCTGACCGCCGTCGGATCGGCGACGCGGGTGACCCGTCCGTTGGAACCTCCTGTCGAGGAGTTCATTCCATGGGTTGCTCGTCCGTTTTCGTGCGATCCGTCGCGACCGCCGCGCTGACGACCGCTCTGGCCGCGGCGGGTGACGGGCGGATCGTGCCGCACGCTCAGGCGGCGCCTGTCGAGGCCGCCGGTCCGCTCGACTTCAATCGCGACATCCGGCCGATCCTGTCGGAAAACTGCTTCTACTGCCACGGACAGGACGCGGCGAAGCGGCAGGCCGATCTCCGGCTCGACGTCCGCGAGGCGGCGGTCGAGGCGCGGGCGATCGTGCCGGGCGAGCCCGGGGCAAGCACGCTGCTCGAGCGGATCCATTCCACGGATCCCGACGTCCGCATGCCGCCCCCGACGTCGAATCGGGTGCTCTCGGACGAGCAACGGGCCCTGCTCGATCGCTGGATCCGGGAGGGCGCCGAGTATCGTCCGCACTGGGCGTTCATCGCGCCGACGCGTCCGACGCCGCCGACCGTCGCCCGCGCCGAGTGGCCGCGCACGCCGATCGACCGCTTCGTGCTCGCGTCGATCGAGGCGGCGGGGATGGCGCCGTCGCCGGAGGCCGATCGCCCCACGCTCATCCGGCGGCTGCACGCCGACCTCGCGGGCGTTCCCCCGACCCCGGACGCGGTGGATGCCTTCGTGAACGACCCGTCCCCCGACGCCTACGAGCGGCTCGTCGACCGCCTCCTCGCGAGCCCGCAGTACGGGGAGCGGATGGCGCTGCCGTGGCTCGATGCCGCGCGCTACGCCGACAGCAACGGCTTCCAGCAGGACGGCGACACCTGGCAGTGGATGTGGCGCGACTGGGTGGTGCGGGCGATCAACGACGACCTTCCGTTCGACCGCTTCTCGATCGAACAGCTCGCCGGCGATCTCCTGCCCGACGCGACGACGGACCAGCGGATCGCCACCGGCTTCAATCGAAATCACCTCCTCAACGGTGAAGGGGGCGCGATCGCGGAGGAACAGCGGTTCAACAACCTCTTCGATCGCGTCGACACGACGGCGACGACGTGGCTGGGGCTGACGCTGGCCTGCGCGCAGTGCCACGACCACAAGTACGACCCGCTGACGATGGTCGACTACTATCGGCTGCTCGATCTCTTCAATCGACTGCCGGAGTCGGGCGCGCCGACGCGATTCTCGGCCCGCATCCGCGTGGCGCCCCCGGTGCTCGAGGTGCCGAGCGACGAGGTGCGGGCGAGGCTCCAGGAACTCGATGCCCGCCGCGCCGAGCTCGAGGGAGAGGCCCGGCCGGTGATCGACGCCGCCTACGCGGCATGGCGAAGCGGCCTCTTCGCGGACGGTGAGCCGGCCGATGGCGCGGGTCTGCCGCGAAACCTGACGCCGCTCCTGCGGAAGCCGGTGGCGGAGCGGACCGAGGCCGACACGAAGTCGATCGAGAGCCAGCTGCGGGCCCACTTCGACTCCACGGTCAAGACCGAGGTCGTGAAGAACCTGCCTCAGGTGGTCGCGTACGAGGCCGCGAGGAAGGCCCATGACGAGTACAGGGGCGACGCCCTGCCCCGTCCGATGGTGATGAGCGACGACCGCCCGCGGGAAACGCGGGTGCTCGATCGGGGCGACTATCTCGCCCCACAGGGCGACCCGGTGGTCTTCGCGCCGCCCGCCGTCCTCCCGCCGCTGCCCGACGACCAGCCGCGCAACAGGCTCGGGTTCGCCCGCTGGCTCTTCCTTCCCGAGCATCCGCTCACCGCCCGCGTGTTCGTCAACCGCGCGTGGGCCCACTTCTTCGGCACCGGACTCGTGAAGACGCTCGAGGACATGGGCGTGCAGAGCGAGTATCCCCGTCATCGCGACCTGCTCGACTGGCTCGCCGTCGAGTTCCGCGAGTCGGGCTGGAGCCGCAAGTCGCTCCATCGGCTCATCGTCACGAGCGCCGCCTACCGGCAATCGAGCCGCGTGACGGCCGCACACCTCGCGGCCGATCCCGAGAATCGTCTCGTCGCCCGCGCCTCGCGGTTCCGCATGCCCGCGCCCGTGCTCCGCGACGTGGCGCTGGCCGCCGCCGGCCTGCTCGACACGCGAATCGGGGGACCGCCCGTCTATCCGTACCAGCCTGACGCGATCTGGGAGGCGCTCGCGATCACGAAGGAGCGAGACTTCACCTATCCCACGTCGACGGGCAGCGACCTCCACCGCCGCAGCCTCTACACGTTCTGGCGACGCACCGTGAGCCCCGCCAACATGTTCGACGCGGCCAACCGGCAGACCTGTTCCGTGCGGACGAGCCTCACGAGCACCCCGCTGCACGCGTTGACGACGCTCAACGACCCCACGTGGGTGGAGGCGGCCCGCGTGCTGGCCGAGCGGAGCATGGCGGCGGCCGCGGATCTCGACGGGCGGATCGGATGGGCGTTTCGGCGGGTCGTCGGCAGGCCGCCGACCGGATACGACATGTCCGCGCTCCGCCGCGCCCATGCCCGCCAGCTCGAGTGCTTCGCGGCCGATCCCGCGGGAGCCCGCGCCCTGCTCGCCGTCGGCGCCACGCCGCGGGCCGAATCACTCGATCCGGTCGCCCACGCCGCGCTCGCCAGCACGTGCCTGCTGATGCTCAATCTCGACGAGGCCCTCACGAGGGAATGACGCACCATGCCCGACCTGCATGACCTCCGCGGCGCGCACGACGAGAACGTGGCCCGCGTCACGCGCCGGCGGCTCTTCGGCTCGGCGGGCCAGGGCATCGGTGCGGTGGCGCTCGCCTCGCTCCTCGGGCGGGATGCGGACGCCTCGTCGACCGCCGTGCCGGCGGGGATGCCGGGCCTCCCGGGACTGCCCCATCACGCGGCGAAGGCGCAGCGGATCGTGATGCTCTGGCAGGGCGGCGGACCGTCGCACGTCGACCTCTTCGACCCCAAGCCGGTGATGGTGGCGAAGGCCGGCCAGGACATCCCGGAGAGTGTGCGCGGGACGACACGCCTCTCGACCATGTCGAGCTCCTACGCGAAATGGCCGACCGTGCCGGCGATCAAGCCATTCCGCCGCTGGGGTCGCAGCGGCATCGAACTCAGTGAGATGCTGCCCCACGTCGGCGGCATCGCCGACGAGATCTGCCTCGTCCGCAGCATGCACACCGAGGCGGTCAATCATGCTCCCGGAGTCACCT
This sequence comes from Planctomycetaceae bacterium, assembly GCA_003488325.1. Classification (GTDB taxonomy): domain Bacteria; phylum Planctomycetota; class Planctomycetia; order Pirellulales; family UBA1268; genus QWPN01. The sequence continues at coordinate 4,072 of DNLZ01000056.1, read as the reverse complement.
TCTTCATGACCGGTTCGCAGGTGCCCGGCCGCCCGAGCCTCGGGGCGTGGCTGAGCTACGGCCTCGGCTGCGAGACGGCCGACCTCCCGGCGTTCGTCGTGATGACCTCGAGCGACAAGGGGAAGACCTGCGGGCAGCTCTTCTTCGACTACTACTGGGGGAGCGGCTTCCTCCCGAGCCGCTTCCAGGGGGTCAAGTTTCGCAACACCGGGGAGCCGGTGCCCTACCTCGCCAACCCGCCCGGCACGAGCCGGGTGGCGCGTCGCGCCCTCCTCGACGACCTCGCCGCGATGAACGCCGCGCACCTGGCCGACTACGGTGATCCCGAAATCGACACGCGCATCGCGCAGTACGAGATGGCGTTCCGCATGCAGGCGAGCGTGCCCGAATTGGTGGACTTCTCCGACGAGCCGCGTCACGTCCTCGACCGTTACGGCCCCGACGTCAACGTGAAGGGGAGCTTCGCCTTCAACTGCCTCGTGGCCCGGAGGCTTCTCGAGCGGGGCACGCGGTTCGTGCAGCTGATGCACGCCGGGTGGGACCAGCACGGCAACCTCCACACGCAGCTGGAGGAGCAGTGCCGCGACACGGAGGGCCCGTCGGCGGCGCTCGTGCTCGACCTCAAGGAGCGGGGGCTCCTCGGCGACACGCTCGTGGCCTGGGGGGGCGAGTTCGGAAGAACGCCGTTCGGCCAGGGCGACCCCGCCGCGCCGAAGGGGCGCGACCACTTCGGTCGGGCCTACTCGTGGTGGCTGGCGGGCGGCGGCGTGCGCGGGGGGCACGTTCACGGCTCCACCGACGACTACGCGTGGAACATCACCGCCGATCCCGTGCACATCCACGACATGCAGGCGACGATCATGCACCTCGCGGGCATCGACCACACCCGGCTCACGTTCCGCTATCAGGGTCGCCAGTACCGGCTCACCGACGTGCACGGCCACGTCGTGACGGGCCTGCTCGCCTGACGTCACGCGCGGGCCGCGGCCCAATCGTGCAGGAGCGCGACCTGCCGGGAAAAGTCCTGCTCGGCCACGCCGAGCGGGCTCTTGAAGAAGCACGCCAGCCACGGGAGCGCACCGCTCTCTCCATCCCTCCGCGCCCGCTCGACGAGCCGCACGAGGTCGAGCACCAGCGGTGCCGCGAGGATCGAGTCGCATCCCTGCCAGGTGAACTGGAGCGTCATCGGCGTGCCGAGGAACCCGCGGAAGTGCACGTGGTCCCACGCCGTCTTCCAGTCACCGAGGCTGCGGATGTACTCGATCGACACGTGGGTCTGCGGCGCGTAGCCGAGGATCGCCGCGAGCAGATGGTCCTTGCTCCGCACCTTGGCCGCCTTGTTGCGCGGGTCGTCGAGCACCTTGCCGTCCATGTTGCCGAAGATGTTGTGTCCCACCCAGCTCATCACCTCGAGATGGCGGGCGGCGAACATCGGCGCGAGCACGCTCTTGAGGAGCGTCTCGCCGGTCTTGCCGTCACAGCCCGCGTGGGCGACCCGCCGCTGGATCGCGACGTCCTGGAGCGCCCGTGGTGTCGCACCCGTGGACGGCGTGAAGTTGACGTACGATGCCCCCGCCTCCGCCGCGGCGAGGAAGTAGAGGCTGCTCGCCGGGAGCGGGCAGGCCTCGGCGTCGTCGAGCAGCGGATCGATCTCCGCGAAATCGAGCGGAATGGGATGGGTCGGCGGCGGCTCGGTGGACGCCACGTTGACGACCACCACATGCCCGAGCCGCTCCGCGGCCGCGAAGGCCTCGATGTCGGCGCGGATGCGGCTGATTGCGGCGCGGGGCGTCTCCACCACGCTCGCTGCCGACGGGTCGGCGAGGCTGCGGATGCGTTCGCCGGTCGCGACGAGGGTGCCCGGCCGCAGCCGCTTTTCGACGGCCGCGAAAAACCCGCTCGCCCCGTCCACGAGCTCGGGCGGGATCGCCCGACTCTCGCTCCACATCCGCCGGGCCTCGGCACCGAGCGGGCCCGATCGGATATCGTGGCCTCCGAGGACGAGGTCCTCGAACCCGACGAGATCGAGGGCCGTGAACGGCTCGAGCGCCGTGACGAGGCCGATCGGCTCGATCGCGCCGCGGGCGAGGCTCGCGAGGCCGGTCATCAGCGTGGTGGCGACGCCCCCCTTCGCACCGATCAGCCACACACCGACCCGCGTGCCAGCCATGTCGTTCCCTGTGGAGGGGGTGGGCTGTCCGCTCGCCCGCGCACTCGAGCGAAATTCTGTTCGGTGCCGCCCCCGCGTCAACCGGTCCCCCCGCCTGCCGTACATTGGTCCGGTCCTGGACAGCTACCACCGATCATGACGCGACCCGATCCCTCCGCCTCGCTGCCGGCTTCGGCCGACGCACCCGCCATCCTGCTGCGCGGCGTCACGAAGGAATTCGGTCGCGGTGACACGGTGACCCGTGCGCTGCGGGGCGTCGATCTCGAGGTGCCCTCCGGCGAACTGCTCGTCCTCGCCGGCCCGAGCGGCTGTGGGAAGACGACGCTCGTCTCCATCGTGGCGGGCACGCTGCAGCCGACGTCCGGCGAGGTGCACGTCCTCGGCCACGACGTCGCCCGGATGACGAACGGCCGGCGGGTGCGCTTCCGACGGGACCACGTCGGCTTCGTCTTCCAGTCGTACAACCTGCTGCCCTCGCTGACCGCGGCGGAGAACGCGGCCGTGCCGCTGCTCATCGCGGGCTGGAGACGACGCGACGCCGTGGAAGTCGCGGCCGAGATGCTCGACGCGCTGGGCCTCGGCAATCGCCTGACCAACCTGCCGAGCGAGCTTTCCGGAGGCCAGCAGCAGCGCGTCGCGATCGCGCGGGCGCTCGTGCACGATCCGCAGTTGCTCGTCTGCGACGAGCCGACGAGCGCGCTCGACGCCGAAAACGGGCGGATCACGATGGAGCTCATCGCGCAGATCGCCGTACAGCCCGGCCGGGCGGTGATCGTCGTCACGCACGACTCCCGCGTCTTCACGTTCGCCAACCGCATCGCGACGATGGAGGACGGTCGCATCGAGTCGGTCGAGACGACGACGCGAGGCGCGTGATGAGGGGACACACCGGACCGTGCGGCCGGCGCGTCCCGACGGGTCACGTGGTGTCGGGTGAGACGCTGACGCGACGCACTGCCAGCGCCGCGTGCACGAACGTCGCGGTGATGATCACGACACCGCCGATGGCCGCCAGCCACGACGGGCTCTCGCCGGTTGCCAGCCACGCCCAGAGGGGATTCGTCGCGGGCTCCACCAGGAGCAGGGCCGAGGCCTCGAAGGCGGGCACGCGGCGAATGCCCCAGTCGAGCAGCCGATAGGCGAGGCCCACCTGCACGCAGCCGAGATAGAGGACGACCGCGACGTCGGCCGCAGACGGCGATGCGCCATCGGCCGACGATGCGAGGGCGGGCGGCAGGGTCGCCGCGCACGCGAGGAGGTTCCCGGCGACGACCACCGGCAGCGAACTCGCCTGACCATCCTGCGCGCGATGACGCAGCGCCAGCACCGTCAGCGCGAACGTCAGTCCACTCACGGCCCCAAGGACGTTCCCGAGCAACGGCCGAGGCGCGAGTGTCGTGGTGGCTCCGTGACGGGCATCGAGGAAGAGGGCGACCATGGCCGCGAGCAGCACGAGGCCGAGCGCGACGTCCCGGGGTCGCACGCGCTCGCCGAGCAGAGGTGGAGCCAGGACGAGCATGTACAGCGGGCCCGTCGCCTGCAGCCAGATGGCGGCGGCGGCCGTGGTGAGCTTGGTGGCGAACGCAAAGGTCACGAGCGTGGCGGCATACGCCACGCCGGCGAGCCAGACCCGGGGACTGCCGAGCCGGCGCGACTCGGGCAGGATCGCGAGGATCACGGCGGCCGCGATCGCCGACCGGCCGACCGAGATCCACCACGCCGAGAGTTCGCTCCCCTTGATCACCGCGCCGCCGGTGGAGAAGAGGAGCGCGGCCAGCACGATCGCCGTCCGGCTGCGCGTGAGAAGCATGTCGCGTCCGGCTGCGATGCGGCGTCCGGCGTGGGGATGGGCCGCGTACCCGCCGGCCCCGGACGCGCGAAAGAGGGAGTGCCCCGTCTAGG
>DNLZ01000057.1:20639-20809 GCA_003488325.1 Planctomycetaceae bacterium | reverse complement strand
CCACCCCCCCTCGCCGCGATCTGGCCGGGGGCGCTCGCGTCGCTCGTCCTGTGCCTGGCCGCGCTGGCCTGGGCGGCATGGCGCGCGGGACGGGTGGCTCCCCTGGTGCTCCTGCGCGAGCGAGGCGATGCCGATTCGGGAGCGGCCCGACGCGTGCGTCGCATGACGCC
>DNLZ01000057.1:18773-20242 GCA_003488325.1 Planctomycetaceae bacterium | reverse complement strand
CCCTCTTCTTCTGCGCCGGAACCCTCGCGCTCGTGGGACTCCTCATGGTCGTGCGCGCGTGGCTCGGAAGGGTTCGCGTCGGCGGTCCGCCGCGCTCGCTCGTCGGTCTCGCACTCCGGGGCCTCCGCTGGCGGCCCGGACGGGCCTTCTCGGTGGCGGCCATCGTGGCCGTCGCCCAGTTTCTCATCGTCGCCGTGTCGTCCTTCGCGGTGCGGCCGCCCGAGGATCCGCAAGATCGCGCCTCACCCACGGGAGGCTGGACGGCCCTGGCGACCTTCGGCGAGCCGACGTCCGTGGATCCCTCGGATCCCGAGACGCTCGCCACGCTTGGGCTCTCTGCGATCGACGAGACGGTGGTGCGGGCCTGCGCGATCGCGAGGCTGCGTTCATCGGGCGGTGACGACGCCAGCTGCGCCAACCTCTATGCGGCCGGGAGGCCGACCGTGCTCGGAGTGGGCGACGACTTCGTCGCCCGAGGAGGGTTTCGCTTCGTCGCCCATGCCCACCGCGACCAGGCTGCCGCCCGCGCGGACGACCCTGACAACCCGTGGAGGCTGCTCGAGTCGGAGGCGTCGGCGGAACACCCGATTCCGGCGATCCTCGACCAGGCCACCGCCCAGTGGGCCCTCAAGCTCGGCGGCCTCGGTGCGACCTTCACGATTCCCGACGAGCAGGGTCGGGACGTCACGCTGGAGATCGTGGGCCTGCTCGATGCGTCGATGCTCCAGGGCTTCGTCATCGTCTCCGACGCCGCGTTTCGTCGCCTCTTCCCCGAACGCTCGGGCTACGGCATGGCGCTCATCGATGCCGCTGGCGTGCCGCCCGACGAGCGCGTCCGTGTCGCGCCCGCGCTGGCGGCGGCGTGGGCCGATGCCGGGGTGGCCGTGGAGGCCGCCATCGATCGCCTGCGCTCCCTGCAGGCGGTCCAGAACACGTTCCTCGCGGGCTTCCAGTCGCTCGGCACGCTGGGGCTGCTGCTCGGCACGGCCGGCGTCGCGGCGGTGCAGATGCAGAACGTCCTCGAACGGCGCGGCCAGCTCGCGCTGGTGCGCGCCGTCGGCTTCACCTCCGGTCGGCTCCGCGGCCTGCTCGCGATCGAGACGGTGCTCACCGTGGGGCTCGGCCTCGTGGCGGGCACGGCCGCCGGACTGCTGGCGGTCTCGCCCCTGATCGGCAGTGACGCGTCGGGAATCCGGCTGCCCTTCGCGTGGGTGGCCGCGACGTTCGGACTGTCGCTTCTCGCGGCCCTCGCCGCCGGGCTGGCCGCCGCGACACGGCATGCGATTCCGGAGCGGCCGCGCGCGGAGTGACCGTGCCCGCGGCGTGGGAAATCTGCCTTTGCCACGGGGCCTCGCCCGCCGCTACGTTCCCCGCGTGCACATCCTCGTGATCCTTCCGCGCTGGGTCGGCGATGCCGTGATGGCGACGCCCCTGCTCCGTGCCCTGCGCGATCATTTCTCGGATGCCGC
>DNLZ01000057.1:5120-18382 GCA_003488325.1 Planctomycetaceae bacterium | reverse complement strand
CGTATGACCGCGGCAAGTCCCGGGTCGATCCGGCGGTGGGCTTCCGCGCGGTCGCGAGGCGGCTGCGGGCCGACCGTGCCGACGCCGCCATCGTGCTGCCCAACTCGCTCTCGTCGGCGGCGCTCGCGTGGGCCGCCGGAGCCCGTCGACGGATCGGCTACGCCGGTCACTGGCGGCGGCCGCTGCTCACCGACGTCGTCGCACCGCCGCTCTCTCGCCCGCGCCACGGGGATTCGCGCGACGACGCCCGCGTGACGCCGCCGGCGTCGTTTCTGCACCTCGCGTCGGCCCTCGACATCCCCTGCGGGGGAGCGGACGAGTCCCCGACACTCACGCTCGCCACATCGCCCGGCGACGAGCGATGCGCCGACGACGTCCTGGCCCGCCTCTTTCCCGGATCCGCCGGCCCGCTCGTCATGCTCAACGACAACGGCGCGCATGGGCCGTCGAAGGCGTGGGGCGTCGATCGGTGTGCCGCGCTCGCCCGCTGGCTTCTGCCACGGCTGCCCGGCTGTCGGGTGCTCATCCACTGCGGTCCGGGCGACCGCGAGACCGCCCGCGCGGTGGAGCGTGCGGCCGACCATTCGGCGGTGCGGAGCCTCGCCGACGTCGACGACCTGCCGCTCGGCCTCTCGAAGGCGCTCTATCGCCGCGCGACGCTCTCCGTCTCGACCGACAGCGGGCCCCGTCACATCGCTGCCGCGTTCGGCGTGCCGACCGTCGCACTGGTCGGACCGATCGATCCGCTCTGCGGCCGTTCCGACCCGCGGCGGTGCGTCGAGATCAGGCTCGAACTGCCCTGCTCGCCGTGCGGACGCCGGGTGTGTCCGCTCGGTCACAACGACTGCATGCGCCGCATCACCCCCGAGCAGGTCGGTGAGGCGGCCCTCGCGCTCCTCGCGCGGACTGGGGATGGCGGCCGGCGCATGCAGGCCGGCTGACGCGTCTTCCGGGACGATGATTCGAGGGTTCGCCCGCGTGCGGGTATCATCGTCGCCACGACGGCTCGACGCATCGGGCAGGCGGCTCCCCAGGAGGGTTTCATGGTGCATTTCGTGGGCATGCTCGGGGCGATCGCTCTCACGGCCCTCTGCTGGGGCATCTACGGGCCGGTTCTCGGCAAGGGCAGCGCGCTGCTCCAGTCGCCCCTGCGGGCGTTCATGTGCGTGGGGCTGGCCTACTTCCTGATCGCCATCGTCGTCCCGCTCGGCATCCTCTCGCGGTTCGGCGAGAAGGGAGCGTGGAGGACGACGGGCGTGGTCTGGAGCCTCGTCGCCGGGGCGGCTGGGGCGCTCGGGGCCCTCGGCGTGATCCTCGCCCTGCGCGTCTTTCAGGGGAATCCGATCTACGTCATGCCGCTCGTCTTCGGTGGGGCGCCGGTCGTCAACACGCTGCTCAACGCCTTCATCAACAAGGCCTTCAACCAGCTCAAGGCACCGTTCCTCGCGGGGCTCATCCTCGTGATCACCGGCGCCGTCGTCGTGCTCCTCTTCCGCCCCCAGACCGGGCACGGTGGCGTCGTCGTCGAGGCCGAACGAACGCTCGGGTGGCTCCTTTCCGCGATGATGGCGATGCTCAGTTGGGGTGCCTACGGTCCCGTGCTCCACAAGGGCCAGATGGCGATGGGCGGCAGCCGACTGCGGCCGCTGATCTGCATCGGGGTCTCCTACTTTCTGATCGCGGTGCTCGTTCCCTGGGCGCTGCTCGTGCCGCTCGGCGATGCGGGAAATTGGGGAGGCGGCGGACTCGCATGGAGTCTGGCGGGAGGGGCTCTCGGGGCCCTCGGGGCCCTCGGGACGATCCTCGCCTTCGCCTGCGGCGGGAAGCCCTTCACGGTGATGCCGGTCGTCTTCGGATGCGCCCCGGTGATCAACACGTTCGCGACACTCGCCCTCGCGGCCACCACCCCGGAGTCGGTGAGCCCGTTCTTCCTCGCGGGGATGCTCGTCGTGGCGGCCGGTGCCGCCACGGTCCTGGCGTTCGGTCCGCGGGGGCACGCACCGCCCAAGCCCGCCCCGGCCTGACGCTCACGTGCCGCGCGCCGTGCCGAACCAGGCGACATGGTGCCGGGGAGCGAGATGCACGCCCGCCTCGCGGCAGGCGGTCCGGAGCCACGCCGTGGTCGTTGCGAGTTCGTCCGCGGAGCGGCCCTGCGGCATCATGAACACGGCCCGGCGATCGATCGCGCCGCCCGCGTCCTCGAGGTCGTCCATCCAGCGGCGGGCCTCCGCGAAGTCCGCGGGCGAGTCGATCACGAACTTCAGCTGATGCGGCCCCGACATGAGTCGGACGAGGACGTCGTCGCGGCGGCGGGTCGCCTCGTGCCTCGCGTGCCATGCCCCCGGCGTGTCGCGGGCGGGCGCGGACGATCCGAGCTTCGGGCTGATCGACATGAGGTCGGCCGGGGCGATCGTGGCGACGGTGCCGGCCGTCTCGATCGTCACGTGGACGCCGGCGGCGCGGAGCGCCGTGCAGATCACCGCCGTGTCGTGATGGAGGAGCGGCTCTCCGCCGGTGATCACCGCATGACGCAGGCCGGTCTCCAGGACCGCGGCGAGCATGTCCGCCACACCGCGCTCGACACCCTCCGGTCGCCACGACGTGAAGGGCGTGTCGCACCAGGCGCAGCGGAGGTTGCATCCGCTCGTGCGCACGAAGACGCTCGGCGTGCCGGCGAGCAGCCCTTCCCCCTGGAGCGACGTGTAGATCTCGGCGATGCGCATGATCGAGTCGCGGCGCTCAGCCCCGGCGGATGCGATCGCGGCGCGGGTCGGACGCGTTCGCCGCCGCGAAGCCGGCCGCCCGGATGCGGCAGGAATCGCACGCGCCACACGGCCCGCCCGCCGGGTCCGGGGCGTAGCAGCTCGTCGTCAGGCCGTAGTCGAGGCCGAGATCGAGCCCGAGCCGGATGATCTCGGCCTTCGACAGCGCGACGAGCGGCGCGAGGATCGCGATCGGACGGCCTTCCACGCCGACCTTCGTGCCGAGCCGCGCCACCTCGCCGAACGCGGCGATGAACTCCGGTCGGCAGTCGGGGTAGCCGCTGTAGTCGATCGCATTGACCCCGAGGACGATCGCATCGGCCCGCCGCGTCTCGGCGAACGCCAGCGCGAGTGCGAGGAGGACCGTATTGCGGGCGGGGACGTACGTCGGCGGAATGCCCGTCGTCATCTCGGCCTCCGAGCGACCGGTGGGCACGGGCGTCGACGGATCGACCAGCGCGCTGCCGCCGAAGGCCGCGAGATCGACCGCGAGCACCACGTGATCGGCGATGCCGAGCGCGGCGGCGACGTCGCGGGCCGCCTCGAGCTCCACGGCGTGACGCTGACCGTAGGCGATCGACAGGGCCGCCAGGCGATACCCGCGACCGATCGCCCACGCCGCCGCCGTGGCGGAGTCGAGCCCGCCCGACAGGAGGACGACGGCGACGCGAACCGCCGCGTCCGCCGGCGGACCGGGAGGCCGAGCCATGGCGGCCGGGACCGGCTCGACTATCCTGTCCGCACGGGGCACGTCACGCTCCACCGTCCTGCCATCCGGAACCGCACGCCGATGCCGTCGTCCTCGCTCCCGCCCGCCGGCAGCCCCTCGCGCGACCTGCTCGAGACCTTCGCGAACCAGTTTCCCGATCGGGACTACACGATCGAGATCGTCTGTCCGGAGTTCACGTCGGTCTGTCCCAAGACCGGCCAGCCCGATTTCGGCACCCTCACGTTCCGCTACGTGCCCGATCGCGTCTGCGTCGAGCTCAAAAGCCTCAAATTGTACCTGCAGGCGTTCCGCAACGAAGGGATCTTCTACGAGCACGTGACCAACCGCATCGTCGACGACGTGGTCGCCGCCCTCGCGCCCCGTCGGCTCACGCTCGTCGCGGCGTTCTCGCCGCGCGGCGGCATCACGTCGCGGATCACCGTGTCGCATCCCGCCTTCGACCATCTGCCGCCGGCGCCCTGAGTCGTCTGGCGACGCGTGACGGTCGTCGCCGTCGCCCTACCAAAGCGCCCGTGGCGAGGCGACAATCGTCGCGTCGAGCCCCACCGCCCCCGAGGAGTTCTCCATGGCCCAGTCCCGCGTCCTGCTCTCCGCGCTCGCCGACGAGGCCGCGTTCCATCTCACGGCCGTCGAGCAGTTCTCCGCGCTGGCGGCGCTCGGACTCGAGTACTACAGCCTCCGCTTCATCGACGTCGGCAAGGGCGTGAAGAACGTGATGAAGCTCACGCTCCCCGAGATTCGCAGGATCCGGCAGCTCGAGGACGAGTACGGGCTCAACGTCGCCTCGATCGCGTCCCCGATCGGCAAGGTCAAGCTCGTGGACGAGGCGGATGGCACGACCAACCGCTACGTGCCCTTCAAGAAGTATCTCGCGAGCGAGGTGCCACGGGTCTGCGAGCTCGCGCACGCCTTCGAGACGAAGCTCATCCGCGGGTTTTCCTTCTATCCGCCGCGTGGGGCGAAACCCGAGGCCTACCTCGAGGAGACGGTCGAACGGATCGGCCGGATCGTCGAGACCTGCCACCGCTCCGATCTCACCTTCGGCCTCGAGGTCGAGGCCAACCTCGTGGGGCGGACGGGCACGATCCTCGCCGAGATCCATCGTCGCGTGAACCATCCGGCGCTGGTGCTCGTGTTCGACGCCGCGAATCTCGTGGTGCAGGGCTTCTCCACGCAGGCGGTGTGGAAGGAATGGGAGGCGATGAAGCCCGGCCTCGGCTGGGTGCACATCAAGGACTACCGCAAGGTCTCGGCCAGGGCGCGCGGGGCCCACGTGGAGGAGAATCACCTCGCGAACTTCGTGCCGGCGGACCTGGGAGCGGGTGGGCACGACCGCATCCTCGCCGATCTGCGGACCATGCTGCCGTCGCTCACGAAGCGGCTCGAGCGACGCGGGATACCGGGTGTCTTCGTCGATCTCGAGCCCCACGTCCGCGGTGGCGGCCAGTTCGGCGGCACCAGCGGGCCCGACGGCATGGGGATCGCGCTGCGCGGCCTGTGTCGCGTGCTCGACGCCGCCGGCGTCGGCTACCATCTCCGGGATTTCGACGACCTGCTCGCCGCCCGTGGCGTGGGGGCGTGAGCCAGCCGCGGGGACACCTGCCGATGAGCGACACCGCCGACCGCGATGCGATTCCGGCCACGACGCAGCCCGGCAGTTATTTCGTCTCCAACTACCCGCCCTTCGACCGCTGGCACGCCGGGGCGGTGCCCGAGGTCCTCGCGGCATTCGCCGGGCCCCCCACGGCCGAGGCGCTGGGGCTCTACGCCCACATTCCCTACTGCCGCAAGCGCTGCAAGTTCTGCTACTTCCGCGTCTACACCGACGTGACGGCCGGCGACGTGGAGCGGTACACCGAGGCGCTCGTGCGCGAGGCGGCGCTCGTGGCCGCCCAGCCCGCGGTGCGCGACCGCATCCTGCGGTATGTCTATTTCGGCGGCGGCACGCCGTCGTTCCTCTCGGTCCGTCAGCTCGAGCGGCTCGTCGACGGTCTGCACCGGAGTTTCGGCTGGGACGATGCGGAGGAGGTGACCTTCGAGTGCGAGCCGGGCACGCTCTCGGAGCCCAAGGTGCGGGCGCTGAAGTCACTCGGCATGACCCGCATCTCGCTGGGCGTCGAGAACTTCGACGACGTCATCCTCGAGGCCAATGGCCGGGCCCACCTGTCGGCGGAAATCCTGCGGGCCTGGGAGTGGATCCGCCGCGCCGGATTCCCCAATACGAACATCGACCTCATCGCGGGGATGCTCGGCGAGACCACCGAGTCGTGGCAGGCGACCATCGAGAAGACGCTCGCCCTCGAGCCGGACAGCGTGACGATCTACCAGATGGAGCTCCCGTTCAACACGGTGTTCGTGCGGGATGCGAAGCACGGGGGCGGCACCGTGCCTGTCGCCGACTGGCCGACGAAGCGGGCGTGGGTGGACTGGGCGTTCGACCGGTTCACGCAGGCGGGCTATGCGATATCGAGCGGCTACACGCTCGTCCGCGACCCCGCCCGCGTGCACTTCCGCTATCGCGACATGCTCTGGGAGGGCAGCGATCTCGTCGCGCTCGGCGTGGCCAGCTTCGGGCATGTCGGCGGCGTGCACTACCAGAACGAGACCCACCAGGCCGACTACCTCGATGCCGTGGAGGCGGGGCGGCTCCCGATCGTGCGCGGACTGCGGCCGACGCGCCGTGAACTGCTCATCCGCGAGCTCGTGCTCGGCCTCAAGCGAGGACGTCTCGACACGGGCCGACTGGAGCGGAAATTCGGGATCGACCCGCTCGTCGAGTGGGCTCGAGAGTGGGAGTCGCTCGAGGCGGAAGGAGTCGCGGAGCGACGGCCACCGGAAGTGCGACTGTCGCGCGAGGGCATCCTGCGGGTGGACTCCCTGCTGCCGCGGTTCTTCGAGGCTCCGCCCCCGGTGGGAGCCTGACGCCGCGGAAGCGGGTCGGGCCCGGGCCGCACGAGCCCCGGCTGGCCGGTCGGCCGGCACGGGACGGTCGCGGCGGGCGTTTTCGGCGTCCTGTTAGCGTTGCCACCCGGCCGCGGTTGTCCGAGCATGGCGAAGAGCGTGCAGGGTGCATCCATGGTCGGATGCCCGTAAAAACCGGCGCGGAGGTGGCCTTGGTGCCTGAGAGCCTGGCGGCAGTGACGAGCACCGTGGCCCCGGCTGTCGAGGGGCAGAGGGAAGCATGTCCCGGCCAACGCCGTCTCCGGGATCGCCTACGGGCGATGTCGGCCGACCTCGTGGCGTCGTGGCGGGCCGATGGGCAGCCACGGGCGGTTCGCACGGCTGCGGGCCTCCGCACCGTGGCCGAGGATCTCGTGCGGCGTGCCGGCGGACTGCCGACCCACGTCGGCTGGACGATGGTCACGATCGTTTCGGAGTTTTGGAGGGATCGCCTCGGCACCGGGGCGAACGGCCGGCGATTGCTGCTCCTGCCGGATTGTCCCCGGGCCCTCGGAACCCCGGACCACGGTGGTGAATCGTTGGAAGTCCCGCACGTCTGCGGCACGGCCTGCGGTATTGCGACGATCTGGTCGGCCGCACGGGACAGTGGCTGGGTCGTCGGATCGACGCGCCAGGCGGTGTCGTCGATCGGCGGCCTGCTGACCGGCCAGTACGACGGGATTCTCGGCGTGGCCAAGCTTGACCATCTCGAGAAGGCGTTCGCGATGCTGCCCGCCTTCGCCCTGCCGGTGGCCGCCGTGCCGTGCGAGCCGCCGCCGAGGGAATCCGACGCCGCGACCAGGATCCACGCGAACGACTGCCATGCGGCGCTCGAAGCGGCCGCGATCGACGTCGACTGGCTGCTCGGCCTCCTCGGGGTCGCGGGGGGAAGTGGAGCCCCGGTCGGCGATTACCTGCCGTTGCTGCGTGAGGCGGCCGAACTGTTCACTGGCGAAGGGCTCGCCTCACTGGCCTCGCGGCTCGGCATGGATCCGTCGTTCGGCCTTGCGATGCATACGGACCGGTCGGGTGCTTCGTTGCGACACGGCATGGTGGAGCGAATCCCCCCGCTCGCCGCAGCGGCCACCACCGCCGGCGGCTTCGTGGTGCGGGGGGGGAAGTTTCTGCGGCCATTCATCACGCTCGCGGCCTTCGACGCGGTTCAGGCGGATCGTGGGGACCGGCGGGCCACGTCGGACGGCGACCCCGTCCGACGCGATGCGGTGAGGGCGGCGGCCGTCGCCATCGAGGTGTTCCACAAGGCCTCGCTCGTCCATGACGACATCGAGGATGGCGACCGTGTGCGATACGGTCGGCCCACGCTGCACGAGGAATGCGGCGTCGCTTCGGCGATCAACACGGGCGACTACCTCCTCGGGGTCGGGTATCGGATCATCGCCGGACTCCCCGGGATCGACGCATCCACGCGGGCCGACATGGTCTCGATCCTGTCGAACGCCCACGTGCGGCTCGCCAAAGGCCAGGGTGCCGAGTTGTGGTGGAGGGATGCCTCGGACAAGCGGCTCTCGCCGGCCGAGTCGCTCGATATGTACGGGTTGAAGACATCCCCCGCGTTCGAAGCAGCGGTGGCGTTGGGCATCCGGCTGGCGGGTGCGTCTCCGGCGGAGGTCGGCGATGTGGAACGGTACGCGCACCACGTGGGCACGGCGTTCCAGATCCTCAATGATCTCAAGGATTGGAGCGGGGACCTCGAGAATGACCGCCGTGCGGCAGGTGACCTGCTCGGAGGCCGCCCGACGATCATGTGGGCACTCGCACTCGACCGGCTCGCGCCGGCTGACGTCGAGCGGTTGCGGCGCCTGGCTGCGGAGGCGGGCGGCATCGGAGCCGATGAACCGACCATATCGGGCTGCATCGGGGCCGTGCGGGAACTGTACGAGCGCGCCGGTGTCTTCACCCGGGCGGCGGCCATCGTCTCGGAGGAGCGTCGCCAGGCGACGTTGGCCGTGATGGGCTGTAAACTGCCGAGGCTGCGGGACGTGCTGGAATTCCTGCTCGATCTCGCAGTGCCGGACGCGTCGCTTCCGGCCGGTGCCGACGCGGTGAACCACGCCGATGAAGGTGGCGGCTGACGACGCAGACGCTGTCGCACGGGCTGAGTCGCTCGTGCGGCTGTTCCACCAAAACCCGGCGTCTTTCGCCGCCCTCGCGGCCGTTCCTCCTGACGCGGTCCCACAGCCATACCGCGGCCTGCTCGATCATCGCAGCCACATGACGGCCGCGATGGAGCGACACCATGGTGGACCGGTCTCCCTTCGCGTCGTGGCGCACGACGGCCCCCGGACCGCGGCGGACGGTCGCGACTGGTATGCCCGCGAAATTCTGCTGTCGAACGAGGCGGGCGAGGTGGTGCAGTACGGCATCGTCCGCATCGATCTGTCATCGCTCGGCACGGCGGATGCGGCACGGGTGCGGAACGCGTCGGTGCCCCTCGGGCGCATTCTCATGGCGGCGGGCGTCTTGTGCGATGTCCGGGACGTCGCGCTCGTGGCGGTGCATCCCGGCGACGAACTCCGCCGGCTGATCGGGGATCGGGCCACGTTCGGGCGTGTGGCGCTGATCCGAGTCGACGGCAGCCCCGCGATCGAACTCCTGGAGATCGTCGTCGATTCCCGAGGCGGGTGAAGCATGGGCGCCTGCGGAAGATCCGGTGATCACGGTTTTTCGAGACTTTCGAGATCGTCGCGAAAACCTGCGTGGGACAAGGACTTGCGGCTCGTCGGACGATATTGACGCGGTGCGCGGCGTTCCCGTAGAGTTGGGACGAGCGGCAAGGATGGCAAGCAGGGATGCGGTGGTTCGGCCCCGTGCATGGGAAACGGATTTCCGACGCCCGTCACCCCTTCTTCCTCTTCCGGTCGAGTCCTCCCCGTCCCTCGGTCTGTGCGAGCAGGTCGGGTGACCAGGGGGACGTGGGTCGACTGTTCGCGTCGATGTTCGTGTCGACAAATCGCGTCGTCTGGACGCATCGACAGGGCGCATCGACAAGACGGAGACAAGGCGTCGACAAGGAGTGTGACGCACGTGGCAGATGATGGGTCGGCAGCGCCGGCTGCCGCCAGCACGGAGGCCTTAGGTGTCTGGAGCCGATTCGCCCCCGAGGGGCTTCGGGCACCGATTTGACTAGCTGGAGCACGGCTAGGGAGAGGGTGGTGAGCACATGCAGAAGACCGTGTACACGACGGGTGAGGCAGCCAAGATCTGCAAGGTCAGCCAGCAGACGATCATCCGCTGCTTCGACTCGGGTCAGTTGAAGGGGTTCCGCGTGCCGGGCAGTCGGTTCCGCCGGATTCCCCGCGATCAGTTGTTTCTGTTCATGCGTGACAACGGGATCCCGACGGATGCCCTCGAGAGCGGTCGGCGGAAGATTCTCGTGGTCGACGACGATCAGGATCTCGTCGAGTTGATCACCGACGTGCTCGAGCGGGACGGCCGCTTCGAAACCCGCAGCGTGAACAACGGCTTCGACGCCGGGATGATGGTGAAGGACTATCGTCCGGATCTCATCGTCCTCGACGTGATGCTGCCCGACATCAACGGCAAGGAAGTGTGCCAGCGGGTCCGCAGCGATTCGACCATGGACGACGTGCGGATCATCTGCATCTCCGGCATGTGCGAGCCCGATCGCATCGAGGATCTCAAGGCGTCGGGTGCCAACGAGTTCCTGCAGAAGCCCTTCGAGGCCGAGGTGCTCGTGGATCGGATCTGCAGCCTGCTCGACATCGAATCGGGTGTCGCCGGCTCCTGATCGGGTCGGCAGGGACGCGGCCGACGGGGTCGCAACGGAATCCATCGTGATGCTCCGGCCGCCCGCTCTCCCCTGCCGGGGAGTGCGGGCGGTCGCCTTTCGGGAGTGCGGGTGTGGCGGCGGAGCGAGCGATCGAGTCCGGTGCGGACGGGCCCGCGACCACGGCGGACTCCGCGTTCGACGCGGCCGTCGCCACGGCGCGTCTCGAGGCGCTGCGGGAGTTCGCCTACGGCGCCGGGCACGAGATCAACAATCCGCTGGCGAACATCGCGGCCCGGGCGCAGGCCCTGCTCGTCGACGAGTCCGACCCGGAGCGCCGCCGCCGGTTGGCGACGATCGTGGACCAGGCCTTCCGGGCCCGCGACATGATCGGGGGCCTGATGATCTTCGCGCGGCCCCCGCGGCCGGCAGCCGAAGCCGTGCCCGTCGATGCGCTCGTACGGCGCGCCATCGAGGCGGTGCGTGCGGTCGCGGTCGCCCGCGACGTGCGCCTGGAATACAGCCCGGCGCCGCGCCCGCTCGAGGTGTACTTCGATCCGGCGCACGGTGCGGAGGTACTGCGGCTGCTCGCGCTCAATGCCGTCGAAGCCGGACGGACAGGCGGGCGCGTGTCGCTGTCGGTGGCCGAGGGCGAGCGGGATGGTCGCCGCGTCGTCGTCGTCTCGGTGTCGGACGACGGGCAGGGCATGGATGCCGTCATGCTGCGTCGAGCGTTCGACCCGTTCTCGAGCGGCCGTGAAGCGGGGCGCGGAGTCGGGATGGGGCTCCCCAAGGCGTGGCGTTTGCTCGACGTCGGCGGTGGCAGCGTGGTCGTGGACACCAGGCCGGGCCGCGGAACGCGCGTCGAGGTCGTGCTGCCGATGCCCGTCGCCTGATCGAGGATGGCGGGCGTTCAATCTTGCCCACTCTGCGCCGTCGCCCATGTCTGCGTGCGCGGCTGCTTGCGCAGTCGCCGCCGCCGCCGTCATCCGGTCTTGTCGGTCCTCGGGTGGTTCTCTATCCTCCGCTGGTTCTCCGCTCGTCCGGCGAAGGATCGCCGGTTTCGAGAATTTGCAGGGATGTGCGCATGAACTCGACGATCGTGAGGTCGGAGCGCGTGGCGGCCGGCGCCGCACGTGCTGGATTGGAGACGGCCCCTGAGAGCGGGGCCCAGGCCGGGTCGGTGTCCGGCCAGGAGGCGGAGACCACGAGCGGGTGGCTCTGGCACCGGTCGATCCGGGGCCTCTTCCCCTTCGCCCGGCTGCATGTGGCACGAGCTCTCCGAAACCGGGGCGTGCTGGCTGCATCCGCTCCGGTGCCGCTGCGGCGAACGCAGCGGGCCCCCGATCGTTCGCGGGCGGCCGAGTTTCCCGCCGTGCCCCGGTCCGGCGAGAACGCGACTCCTTCGTCCCACGCGCATACCGGAGGTGGTCTGGCGGGAGCCCCGGTCGCGCTCCGCCGCGACGGCGCCGATCGGGTGGCGACGGGTTCGAGGACGATCACTCCTGATCGGATGGCCGCCGCGGCGACCCTGACAGCCGACTGGCTCGCCCGGCGCCAGGCCACGGACGGGCACTGGCGCGCGCCGCTCGAGGGGGACACGATCCTCGAGAGCGAGTATCTCCTGATTCTGGCATGGGCGGGCCGGCTCGAGGGGCCGGAGATCGAGGGCTGCGGAAAACGCATCCTCGCGGAGCAGCGGCCGGACGGAGGCTGGTCGATCTATCCCGGTGGGCCGGTCGACACGAGCGCGAGCGTGAAGGCCTATCTCGCGCTCAAGATCCTCGGACACGATCCGGAATCGCCGGCGCTCGTGCGTGCACGCCGCGCGATCACCGCAGCCGGCGGTCCCCTCGCGGTCAACAGCTTCACGAGGTTCTATCTCGCGCTGCTCGGTCAGATTCCCTACGCGGCATGTCCGGCGGTGCCGCCCGAGGCGATCCTGCTTCCCGACTGGTTTCCGATCAATCTCCGCCGCGTGTCGTCGTGGTCGCGCACGATGATCGTGCCGCTCTCGCTGATGTGGGCCTTCAAGCCCGTGCGCCACCTGCCCGCCGATCGGGGCATCGCGGAACTGTTCGCCGACGCCCGCGACGTGCCTCCCGGCCCGGTGGACACGGGGTTCTGGTCGGTGTTCTTTCGCGGGGTCGATCGCGTGATGAAGGCCTGCGAGTCCGTCGGGCTCGTGCCGCTGCGAGCCCGCGCCGTGCAGGCCTGTCGCCGTTGGATGCTCGAGCGATTCGACGGCAGTGACGGGCTCGGGGCGATCTTTCCGCCGATCGTCTGGAGCTACGTCGCGCTGCGGGCGATGGGCTGTGCCGAGGACTCGCCCGAGGTGCGGGAGTGCCGCTCCCAGCTGGCTCGGCTCGTCGAAGTCGAGCCGGACGGCACGACCCGCCTCGAGCCCTGCCGGTCACCCGTGTGGGACACGGCGATCGTGCTCATCGCCCTCGTGGAGGCGGCCCGCGACGGAGTGCCCGTCGACGAGGCCGCGCTGGAGCGGGCGGTCGATTGGGTCCTGGCCAACGAGATCCGGACCGCCGGTGACTGGTCGTGCCGCACGGCGGCCGAGCCTTCCGGCTGGTGCTTCGAGTACGCCAATCGCTTCTATCCGGATGTCGACGACACTGCCATGGTGCTCGTCGCGCTCGCGACGTGGCGCGACACGCACCGGGCTTCCGAGCGGTACGACGGCCGTCGTGCGGCGCTCGTGGCAGCCGCCATCGAGCGGGCCCGGCGCTGGCTGGAGGCGATGCAGAACGTGGACGGCGGATGGGGCGCCTTCGATCGGGACAACGATTGCGAGGTGCTCTGCAAGGTTCCGTTCGCCGACCACAACGCGATGATCGATCCGAGTTCGCCCGATCTCGCGGGGCGGGTCCTCGAGGCGTTCGGGAAGACGGGGCTCTCGGTCGGGCATCCCGTCGTGGATCGGGCCGTCGCGTACCTGAGGCGGTCGCAGGAGACCGACGGTTCGTGGTATGGCCGGTGGGGCGTGAACTACATCTACGGAACGTGGCAGGCGCTGCAGGGACTGCGGGCGGTGGGCGTGCCGACGACCGATCCGGCCGTGAAGCGGGCG
>DNLZ01000057.1:0-4751 GCA_003488325.1 Planctomycetaceae bacterium | reverse complement strand
GCGAGCTACGCCGACCGGTCCCAGGCGGGCCGTGGCGGCGTGACGGCGTCGCAGACGGCCTGGGCCGTGCTCGGGCTTCAGGCGGCCGGATACGCCCGCGACGAAGGCGTGGAACGCGGCCTCGCGTGGCTCGTGCGACGGCAGTCGGCGGACGGCAGCTGGGATCAGCCCGAGTTCACGGGCACCGGATTCCCGCGCGTCTTCTACCTCCGTTACCACTGGTATCCCATCTATTTCCCGCTGCTGGCGCTCGTACGGGCCGGCGCCGCGGCCGTCCGTCGCCAGGAGTCGAGGTCATGAGTGTTCCGGTCGGCCAGATGCTCGCCGTGCTCGGGCATGTGGCGAGGCAACGGCTTCGCGGCAACGGTCGCTATCCGTTGGTGCTCATGCTCGAACCGCTCTTTCGGTGCAACCTCGCCTGCGGCGGCTGCGGCAAGATCCAGCATCCCGCGCAGGTGCTGCGGTCGCACCTCAGTGCCGAACAGTGCCTCGCGGCCGTGGACGAGTGCGGCGCGCCGATCGTGTCGATTCCCGGCGGCGAGCCCCTCCTGCATCCCGAGATCGAGCGGATCGTCGCGGGCATCGTCGCACGACGGAAGTATCTCTACCTCTGCACCAACGCGCTCAAGCTCGAGGAGATGCTCCCGCGATTCACGCCGTCCCGCTACCTCGCCTTCTCCGTGCATCTCGACGGGCCGCGCGAGGAGCACGATCACGCGGTGTGCCGCGAGGGCGTCTACGACACGGCCGTGTCGGCGATCCGTGCCGCCCGACGGGCGGGCTTTCGTGTCACGACGAATTCCACCCTGTTCACCGACGCCGACCCGGACCGGTACCGGCGTTTCTTCGACGAGGTCATGGCGCTCGGCGTCGAGGGGATGATGGTGTCGCCCGGATACTCCTACGAGAAGGCGCCGGATCAGGATCACTTCCTGCCGCGGAGGCGCAGCGAGTCGCTCTTCCGCCGGATCCTCGCCGGCGCCCCACGGCGCTGGAAATTCAACCAGTCGCCCGTGTTCCTCGAGTTTCTCAAGGGCGCGTGGGATCTCGAGTGTCGTCCGTGGGGAACGCCCACCTACAACCTCTTCGGCTGGCAGCGGCCCTGCTACCTGCTCGACGAAGGGTACGCCACGTCGTTTCGGGCGCTGATGGAGGAGACCGACTGGGACGCCTATGGCCGCGCGAGCGGGAATCCCAAGTGTGCCAACTGCATGGTGCACTGCGGCTACGAACCGGCCGCCGTGGAGGCCACGTTCGGCTCATGGCGGGGGCTCGTCGCGACGGCGCGACTGGTGCTCTTCGGCGCACCGGCGACGCCCGATGAGCAGGCGCCGGACCAGCTGCCGGCGCCGGGGCTGAGGCTGCAGCCGAACGGGCTGCCCGCACTTCCCGTCCTCGAACGGGCAGGGTGACGGTGGCGGTCGCGTGAACGAGAGGCCGCACCCCATGCGGCCGACGCCCCGACCGCCCCGCGTCACGCCTGGGAGCGTGCGAGCTCCGCGAAGCCCCGGCGGACCCGCGACACGATCGAGCGCAGTCCGCCCGTTCGCATCATGCCGAGCACCTCCACGAGACCCATGCGCTCGAGGATGTCGTCCGGCAGCGTCGCCGCCTCACCCACCGGGCGGCCGGCGACCGCCTC
This sequence comes from Planctomycetaceae bacterium, assembly GCA_003488325.1. GTDB lineage: Bacteria > Planctomycetota > Planctomycetia > Pirellulales > UBA1268 > QWPN01. The sequence continues at coordinate 3,109 of DNLZ01000057.1, read as the reverse complement.
CGCCAGGACCGCGACGAAGCCCTTCACTGTCGGTGCTTCCGGGGCGACGTCCGCCACGAGTCGCGCACCGCCCGCCGGGATCATCTCCGGCCACAGGAAGACCGGGGTCTGACACTCGTGCACGCGGCGGTCCTCGACGGCCTTGCGCGCCTCGTACTCGGCGGGCAGGGTCGGCAGTCCGTTCGCGAAATCGACGAGGAGTTCGAGCTTCTCCCGGGCGTCGAGGTCCGCGAACTCCTCGACCATGCGGTCGAGCCGGACGCGCACGCCAGCACTGTCACGGGATTCCTCCGGCATGGCCGCATCGGCCGTCCACGGACGGCCTCCCTCGCTCACCAGCCGCCTATGCGTGCACCGGAGGCGTTGCACAGGCGTCGGACGCCGCCCGCGTCGCCGTCGACGTGCCGTGCGGCTCTGGGCCCCGAACGATCGGCATCCGCACCGCGTTTCCCCACTCGAGCCACGACCCGTCGTAGTTTTTCACGTTGCCGAACCCGAGAAGGTACCGCAGCACGAACCACGTGAGGCTCGATCGCTCGCCGATCCGACAGTAGGCGATGGTCGGCGAGCGCCGCTTCATCTTGAGCTCGCGGATGTAGAGCTTCTCGAGCTCCTTGGCCGACCTGAAGGTGCCGTCGTCGTTGCAGTTCATCGGCCACGGCACGTTGACCGCGCCGGGGACGTGACCGCCCCGGACGGCGCCCTCGTTGGGGTAGTCCGGCATGTGCATCCGCTCGCCGCGATACTCCTCCGGGCTCCGGACGTCGAGCAGTTGGCGGCCCGCCTTCTGGTGCCGCAGCACCTCGTCCCGCAGTGCCCGGATCGAGCCGTCCTGCTCCGTCGCGGAATAGGTCGTGCGAGGGTGCGATACCCGCTCCGTCGACCACGGCCGGCCGTCGAGGCCCCAGCGCTTGCGGCCGCCGTTCATGATCCGGCAGTCGACGTGGCCATAGAGCTTGAAGACCCAGAACGCGTAGCAGGCCCACCAGTTGCTCTTGTCGCCGTAGAACACGACGGTCGTGTCGTTCGCGATGCCCCGCTCCGCGCACAGCCGCTCGAATGCGGCCCTGTCGATGTAGTCGCGTTGAAGCGGGTCCTGGAGGTCGGTCTGCCAGTCGATCTCGACCGCGCCGGGGACATGTCCCTGCACATAGAGCGCCCGGTCCTCGTCCGACTCGACGATCCGCACCCGGGGATCGGTCAGGTGTTCCGCGACCCACTCCGTGGAGACCAGGATGTCAGGCTGGGCGTACTCAGGCATGGGATCCTCCTGTCGCCGCGGCTCCAAAAACCGGCCGGATCGCCGACGGCATCGCTATGATAGGGGCGTCGTGGCGATCATGCCATGCCCGGGGCACGTCCCCTTCCCCCCACCTTCCCTCCACTGGAGATCGATCTCTTTCGATGGGTGCCGCGTTCATCTTTCAGATTTCGCACCTGACCAAGAAGTTCGGCCAGCGCGAGCTCCTGAAGGACATCAATCTCGCGTTCTATCCCGGAGCCAAGATCGGGCTGCTCGGCCGCAACGGCGCGGGCAAGAGCACGCTCATGAAGATCATGGCGGGGCTCGATCGTGAGTTCGAAGGCGAGGCGAGGCTGGCCGACGGCTATACCGCGGGGTATCTCCCGCAGGAGCCGAAACTGGATCCCGGCAAGACCGTGTTCGAGAACGTCATGGAGGCGGTCGCGGGCACGAAGGCGATCCTCTCCCGCTTCGAGGAGATCAACGCCCGTCTCGGCGAGCCGCTCGACGAGGCGGAGATGGAGAAGCTGCTCGCCGAGCAGGCGACCGTGCAGGACGAGATCGAGGCGAAGAACGCGTGGGATCTCGACCGGCAGGTGGAGATCGCGATGGACGCGATGAACCTGCCGCCGGGCGACTGGGCCGTCACCAACCTCTCCGGCGGGGAGCGGCGGCGCATCGCCCTCTGCCGGCTCCTTTTGGAGAAGCCCGATCTTTTGCTGCTCGACGAGCCCACGAATCACCTCGATGCGGAGAGTGTCGACTGGCTCGAGCGACACCTCGCCGAATACGAGGGCACCGTCGTGGCGGTGACCCACGACCGGTACTTCCTCGACAACGTGGCGAAGTGGATCCTCGAGGTCGACCATGGTCGCGGCATTCCCTTCGAAGGCAACTATTCGTCGTGGCTCGAGCAGAAGAGGGCGAGGCTCGAACTCGAGGAAAAGCAGGCCTCCGCGCGCCAGAAGACTCTCACCAAGGAACTCGAGTGGATCCGGATGTCGCCGAAGGCCCGTCAGGCGAAGAGCAAGGCCCGCGTGGCGGCCTACGAGAAGCTCGCGGCGGAGCAGGCGGCGGTGCGGGATCAGGACGTCGAGATCTTCATCCCGGCGAGCCGTCCCCTCGGCGACCAGGTGATCGAGGCCGAGAACCTGTCGAAGGGCTTTGGTGACAAGCTGCTCTTCGAGAACCTCTCGTTCCGGCTGCCGCCGGGGGGCATCGTGGGGATCATCGGTCCGAACGGCGCCGGCAAGACGACGCTCTTCCGGATGCTCGTGGGCCAGGAGCAGCCCGACGCCGGGACCATCCGCGTGGGCGCCACCGTGGACGTGGGATACGTCGACCAGAGTCGCGACGCGCTCGACCCGAACAAGTCGGTCTTCGAGGAGATCTCCGGCGGCCACGACACGATCGAACTCGGCAAGCGGTCGGTCAATGCCCGCAGTTATGTCGCCAAATTCATGTTCATGGGGCCCGATCAGCAGAAGAAGGTCGGCACGCTCTCGGGAGGCGAGCGGAACAGGGTGCATCTCGCCAAGCTCCTGCGGAGCGGCTGCAACCTGCTCCTGCTCGACGAGCCCACGAACGACCTCGACGTCGACACGCTCCGGTCGCTCGAGGAGGGGATCGTGAACTTCGCGGGAAGTGTCGTCGTGATCACGCACGACCGCTGGTTTCTCGACCGCCTCGCGACCCACATCATCGCCTTCGAGGGCGACGGCTACGTGCACGTCTGCGAGGGCAACTTCGAGGTCTACGAGCGCAGCCGGCGCGAGCGGCTCGGCATCGAGGCCGACGAGCCGCATCGGTTTCGCTACAAGAAGCTGACGCAGTAAGTACGGCTGCCGGGCCATCCATGGCCCCGGC
>DNLZ01000433.1:9793-11161 GCA_003488325.1 Planctomycetaceae bacterium | reverse complement strand
ACCGGCGCAGGCACCGAGGGAGGGGCCGCAGTCGGCGCGATCACCGCGGGTGCGACGGTCGGCTGAACCGGCGTCGGAGCGGCAGGGGTCGTGCTGGGGTACGCGGTCTGCACGAAGCGGACACCACGCGCGGGGCGGATGCGGACGACGGGCATCACGCGCGCACCACGCAGTTCCGCGGCGAGCACGGGCGGCGGAACAAGTCCACCGCGGTTGATGCCGACCTTGCCCATGCGCGCCCAAATCTTGTTGAGACGCTTGAGCGCACGGGTTGCAAGTCGGAAGTCCCGCTTGCTTCCGCGACCACGCACGTTGCGAACGCGCATGCGGAACTTCTCGGTGATGCGGGCGTAGCGCGCACGAAGACGCACGGTCTTCTTGATGCTCGCGCCGACCACCTCGGCACCGAAGGCGGCGACCTCTTCACCGAGGTCGTCGTCACCGTCATCCTCCGCGGCGTACTCCACCGCGAGGGGGTACGCGATGTACTCGGAGGGAAGTCGCGAGGCGAGGAGGCCCGCGCGACGACGCGGCGGCGAACGAAGCCCCGACGGCCGGGCAAGGCATCGTCCTGGCGCAAGGAGCAGAAGCCCGGAACGAAGGCTGGCGGGGCCGAGACATGACCCGGACCGAGACCTGTGGAACGCCCGCGGCGTACGAACGCGCGACGATCGTGGCGCACACGGCCATCGCCGAGAACATCTTCCGCATCCGGGTCGAATGTCCGGGCATCGCCCCGCGGGCCCTCCCAGGCCAGTTCGCCATGCTCCGCCTCGCCGACCGCAGCGATCCCCTGCTGGCCCGGCCCCTGGCGTTCTACGACGTCGTGGATCCCGACGGTGGCGACCGCCCGCGACAGGCCGACTTCGTCTACCTCCGTCACGGCAAGTTCACGACGGCCCTGGCGGGCATGCGACCGGGAGACGACATCGTGATCTGGGGCCCGCTCGGCAACGGCTTCGATCCACCGCCGGTCGAGCGACTCGTGCTCGTCGCCGGGGGCATCGGCCAGACCGCGCTCCTCTGCCTCGCCCGCGAGCGATCGGGTCGTGCCTCCTTCGGCACGCCGCGCCGCGCGGGTCCGGTCGCGCGGCAGGTGACGCTCCTCTGGGGAGCGCGCCATGCAGGGAGTTTCGGCGACGTCGATGACTTCCGCTCGGCCGGGTGCGACGTTCACCTGGCCACGATCGACGGATCGGCAGGGCACAAGGGCACGGTCGTCGATCTCATGGACGCCGTGCTGCGTGGCCCGGATGCCGGCACGATGCACGTGGCGTGCTGCGGGCCCGAGCCGATGATGGCGGCCGTCGCGGGCTGGTGTTCCGCCCGGGATGTCGGGTGCAGTGTGTCGCTCGAGGAGCCGATGGC
>DNLZ01000433.1:4914-9588 GCA_003488325.1 Planctomycetaceae bacterium | reverse complement strand
GGGGGGGCGGGCGGGGGGGGGGGGGGGCGGGGGGGGGGAGCCGATGATGGCGGCCGTCGCGGGCTGGTGTTCCGCCCGGGATGTCGGGTGCAGTGTGTCGCTCGAGGAGCCGATGGCGTGCGGCGTCGGCATCTGCTTCACGTGCGTGGCACGGGTGCGGGACGCCGCCGGAGGCTGGGACTATCGCCGCACGTGCGTCGAGGGGCCGGTGTTTCCGGCGACGTCCATCGTGTGGGGCCACGACCGTGGCGATCCCATCGCGTCACCGACGACGTGAACGTCTCGCGCGTTCTCAGCCGGCGGCCGTCGCCGTGCCGGCAGCTTTCACACGCGCCGAGAGCCGCGACTTGATCCGCGCGGCGCGGTTCCGGTGGATCGTGCCGCCGGCCGCGGCCCGATCGGCCTGCTTCACCACGAGCCGAAACCGCTCCTTGACCGCCTCGGAATCGTTCTGAGACAGGGAGTCGAGGAGTCGGCGCACGGCCGTCTTGAGCGAGGACTTCACCGCCCGATTGCGATCGCGGTTGCGGAGGTTTTGGCGATGACGCTTGCGGGCGCTGGCGGAGTGGGGCATGACAACGTTCCTGCCGGGTCGGCCTGACGGATCGGCTCGCACCAACCGCGACGCCGCGACGACGATGGATGAAGCGACGCCCGGTCAGGCGTCGGTCTCGCCGACCGCACTGTTATCGGTCACGGTTCCGAGTTTGTCCAGACGCGCCGCCACGTCGCGGTAGCCGAAATCGAGGCCCGCGAGCGCGGAGAGGTGCTTGCGGGCGGCATCGGGGTCGCCGAGTCCGGTGGCGAGGACTCCCGCCCGATAGAGGGCCCGCTTGCGGAGTTCCGCCTCGCGATCGGTGAGGAGTTCGACCGCCGCCTCGTAGTTCCGCATGGCGAGTTCGTACTGCTTGATCTTCTGGAAGCATTCGCCCAGCTCCAACGACACGGCCCCCTTCCGCCTCGGGTCCTGGAGCACCTCCTGGAAGTGGCGGATCGCCTCGGCGTAGTTGCCGGCGGACTTGAGCCGCATCGCGAGCTCGTACTTCCAGATCACGTTCTCGGGGTAGCGTGCGGCCCTCGCGCCGTAGATGTCGATCTCCCGCTTCGCCTGCGCGGTCTTCAGCCTCTCCACCGTCGCCCGCGCGTCCGCCGAATCGCCCCCCTCGAGACGCTTCTCCGCCATGAGCACCTTGTGACGACCCCAGCGAAGGTGGCGGTCCTCGACGTGCTCCTGAATCTTGAGGTCGTTGCCGGAGGCGGCGAGGGCCGCGGCCAGAACCTGCTCCGCCTCGTCCATCGACACGTCCCGCTCGAGCAGGTCTGCGAGCTCGAGGTAGGGATCGATCACGGCCGGCTGCTCCCCGATCTGCTTCCGCAGGGCCGCGATGCGTTCCGCCGCGGAGACCGGCCCCTCGGGTGCGGTGGGAGTCGGGGCGGACCCGACCATCGCCTGGCGTCCGACGAGCCCCTTGCCCGCGGCGATCGTCTTGTCGACCTGCAGACGCGCGATCTCGCGTTCCGCCTCCTCGCCGAGCCCCTTGAGATCCTTGATCCGCACCCAGCAGGCAATCGCCTGGTCGAATTCCCCGTTCGATGCCAGGAAGGCGGCACAGGCGCGGTTGACGTCGGGATCCTTGGGCGACGCATCGAGCGCCGCCTTCAGGTAGGTGCGCTGCGCGTCGCTCATCGCGAGATTGCCCGCGGCCTCGGCCATCGCGAGCAGGCAGCCGTGGTCGTAGGGATTCGCCCGCAGCGCGTCGACGCCGTGGTGGATCGCCTCGCGCCACTGCCCCTTGGTCGCGAACTTCTTGAGTCCGCCCTTGCCGCTGCCGCCCCCCCACAGCGTCGCGATGCCGCCAGCCTTGCGGGCACCGAACTTCTGCTTGATCGCGTTGATGAGGATCTGGGCGTAGACCGCGCTCGCCGGATCGCCGCGGACGCACATCGAGAACATCTCGATGGCGTAGTCGAGATTGGGCGGCTTTCCCTCGAGCGCCTGGGTGCCCCGGGAATGGCACTGGGACAGGCGGGCGCGCTCCGCCGGAGACAGGGCTCGCGTGGGGCCCGAACCGGCCTCACCCCCGGTACCCGGAGTGGCAGTGGACTCGTTCGACATCGTGCGACACGATACGGGGACCGGAGGATCCTTCACCCCAGCCCGGCCCTCCGGCCAGACCCGCGTGCCGCCGGTCCTGCACGCGTCGCAGGACGGCAAGTGTAGTGTGGCTTCGAGCCCGGACCAACACGGGCCCCGACCGGCCGGACGCGACCCATGATGCCAGTGGACGACGATGCGACGGCAGCCGGAACGGGTCGGATCGTCTTCGTCGGTGCGGGTCCGGGGGCCGCGGACCTCCTGACCGTGCGCGGCGTCGACGTGCTGCGTCGCGCCGCATGCGTGGTCCACGACACGCTCGTGCCCGCGGCGGTGCTCGCGCTCGCCGCCAGCACCGCGGAGCGGAGGTGCGTGACCAGCGTTCCATCGCCGGACATCGATCCCGGCACTGCCACGGGCCTGCTGCTGGTCGAGCTCGCGCGCCGCGGCGGCCTCGTCGTCAGGCTCAAAGGCGGCGACCCGACCGTCTTCGCGCGGCTGACCGAGGAGATCGCCCCGCTCCGGCGGGCCGGCATCCCGTTCGAAATCGTGCCGGGTGTCACCGCGGCGCTCGCCGCGGCGGCGGCCGCCGCCATCCCGTTGACGAGCCGATCCTCCGCATCGAGCCTCACGATCCTGACCGGCCACGAGGCCGACGCGAAGGCGTCGGCGGCGGACTTCGCCACGATCGCGGCGCTGCCGGGCACCCTGGCGGTCTACATGGGCGTGGAGCAGGCGCCGGAGTGGTCACGCCGGCTCATGGAGGCCGGCCTCGCCGGTGACACGCCGGTGACCATGGTGAGCCGCGCTTCCTGGCCCGACCAGCGCATCGGATCCACCACGCTCGGCCGCTGCGCCGACGACATCGCCGGAAACGGCTGGCAGTCGCCCGCCGTGCTCATCGTCGAAGCCGGCACCGTGCAGACCGGATGCGGTCCGCTGGCGGGGCGGCTCGTGGTCGTGACCCGCCCGGCGGGCCAGGGGGAGGATGTCGCGAGCCGCGTTCGGGCCGCGGGTGGCGGGTGCATCGCGGTGCCGCTCGTCGAGATCGGGCCGCCGGAGTCGTATGCCGCGCTCGACGATGGGCTGCGACACGCGGCGACGTACGACTGGATCGTGTTCTCGAGCGTCAACGGCGTGCAGGCCTTCATCGAGCGGCTGCGGTCCCTGCGTCTCGACGCCCGGGCGCTGGGCACCGCACGGATCGCGGCCATCGGCCCGACGACGCGGCTCGCGCTCGAGGCGGCGGGGTTGGTGGTCGATCTCGCACCGACGGCCTTCCGCTCCGAGGGACTGGTGGAGGCGTTCGCCGGCGTGGCCCCCGGCACCCGGTTCCTCGTCGTGCGGGCCGACCAGAGCCGGGGTGTCCTGCAACGAGACCTGCGGGATCGCGGCCATCACGTCGACGAGGTCGTCGCCTACCGCAACCGCCCCGTCACCAGCCTGGACGCGGCGACGTGGGCCAGCCTCGACCGGGGCGTCCACTGGGTGACCGTCACGAGTCCGTCGATCGCCCGGGCGGCCCGTCAGGTCTTCGGCGACCGCCTTTTCGGCTGGAGGACCGCGAGCCTCAGTCCGGTGACGACGGCCGCCCTGCGGGACGTCGGCATCGAGCCGACGGTCGAGGCGGCGGAGGCGACCGCCGCCGCGCTGGTGGAGGCGATCGTGGCCCATGAATCCCGCGCGATCGCGCCAGCCCGCACGGTCCCACCCCCCCGGCACTCGGCGGAACGCTGACCGTGCGGTGGACCAGGGCGCCGTCCGCGTCCATCGACTCCAGTGGCGTGGAGCCCGGGGTCGATAGTGGATGGCGGGGCGGGAGTGGTCGGCCACGGTCGTCGGAGGCGTTTGGATGAGCAGGGCGACGATCCCCACGACGGTCGTCATCGTGGCGTCCCGTCCCTCGGGGCGGGGCCGTGACGCCGGCGTCGTCGGCTGCGTTCCGGTGTCGTGGATGTCGGCGTCGGTCGCGGCGGGCGCCGCACCGATCACCACCGCGGACGTGCTCGAGCTGCCGGCTTCCTCCCTCGGCTCGCGGCAGGCGATCCGCGACCTCGTCGGGGAGGCACGGCGCCAGAGGCCGTCGCTCCGCGCGGTGCGTGTGCGTGGCGAACCGCTGCGGCAACGCGATGTCCTCGCGGAGGCGGGGATCCGGGTCGCCATCGTCGATGCGGTGTCCGGCGAGACGCGGGGCACGCGGCGTCCCGCTCCCCGAGGCTGGCCATGTCGCAGTCTGGTCTGGGGCCTTTGGGAGGTGCAGGCCGCACCCGTCGTGCGGGGCTGGCGCAGGATGATGCGAGGCACGACGCTCCCGATCACGCGAGCCGGCGGCCTCGTGGTCGCACACGCGGACGAAGGGGGCCATCGGCTCGACGACTGCCTGGCATGGGTGGCCAGAGCCCGCGCCCGTGGCATCGCCACGACCGTGTCGGTGAACGACCTGCCCGCGCTCATCGAGCAGGGCGGAGCCTCGTGCGATCCCGATGTCCGCAGCGGATCGATCCTGCACGCCGCGTGAGTGCCGGCCCGTCGGCCGACGACCCCGTGGAGCCCCGGACCGGATCAGATCAGCCGGCGGT
>DNLZ01000433.1:778-4609 GCA_003488325.1 Planctomycetaceae bacterium | reverse complement strand
GATCAGCCGGCGGTGCCGGGCCGGTTGGTGATCGACCAGCCGAGATAGGCGAGGATCACGCTGGCGACGATGAAGCCGATGTCGATCGCGATGCTGAGGCGTCCGAACGGGAATCCCGCGGCGAGGTCGGCCACGAAGAGCACGGCCACGAGGCCCGCGATGATCATCCCGATCAGTCCGACGACTTTGGACACGCGTGCGACAACTCCGCCAGTCGATCGAATTCCGCTTTCCGGCCCGTTTCCTTACCATATCAGCCCCCCGGCGATCCATGCCGGTGCCCCGCGCATCGCAGGAACCCCCGTGTCCGACCGCCCCACGCCCGCCCGCGTCGCCGTCTACACCGGGTCGTTCGACCCGATCACGCTGGGCCATCTCGACGTCATCCAGCGGGCCAGCCGGATCTTCGACAGGCTCGTGGTGGGGGTGGGCGTCAATCCCGACAAGCATCCCCTCTTCACGCTCGATGAGCGGGCGCGGCTGGTGCAGGCGAGCGTGGCCGCGCTTCCCAACGTCTACGTCGTGCCCTACGACGGGCTGTCGGTCGCCTTCGTCCGCGACCAGGGCGCGCACGTCCTGCTCCGCGGCGTGCGGTCCCTCACCGACATCGATGCGGAGTTCACGATGACCCTCGCCAATCGCAAGCTCGACCCGCACGTCGAGACGGTCTTCCTCATGGCCGACGCGGCCTATTCGCACATCTCGTCGTCGCTGCTCAAGCAGATCACGCCGCTGGCGGACGATGCGGCGCTGCTGCGATTCGTCCCACCGCCGGTCGTGGCCGCCCTGCGTGAGAAGGTGAAGCCGCCCGCGTGAGCGGCATGCGGTCCGCACGGCGGCGCGCGGCGGTCAGTTGTTGCCCGCGGCCGACCCTTCGCCGCCACCCTCGAAATGCTGCCGCAGGTAGCGGGCCCGCTCGATGTTGCGATCCTTCGTGTCGAGCTCCAGTCCGCGGATCTTCTGGAGGTGCGCCGGCTGCGTGCGCACGAGCAGCACGTTGATGGCGGAGATGTCGACGTCGCCGATGAGCCCGAGGAGCACGCCCATGCGCACCCGCGAAAGCAGCTGCATCGTCTCTTCCGCTGTGATCGTCTGTGCCGTGCGCAGGATGCCGTAGGCGCGACTGACCTGGTCATGCACGTTCTGCTGCGTCTCGCGGACGAGGAACTCACGGGCGCGGCGCTCGTATTCGATGAGCACCGGCACCACGTCGCCGACCTGCTCGACGAGCTCTTCCTCGGTCTTTCCGAGCGTCGTCTGGTTCGAGATCTGGTAGAAGTCGCCCATCGCCTGCGAGCCTTCGCCGTACAGGCCCCGCACCGCCAGCGAAATCTTGTGCAGGCTGCGGAACACCTTGTCGATCTGCCGCGTCATCACGAGCGCGGGCAGGTGCAGCATGACGCTCACGCGGATGCCCGTGCCGACGTTGGTCGGGCAGGCCGTGAGGTAGCCCCAGCGGGGATGGAAGGCGTAGGGCACCACCCGCTCGATGCCGTCGTCCACGTCGCGGATCTGCTGCCAGACCCCGGCGAGGTCGAGCCCGCTGTGCACGCACTGGATGCGGAGATGGTCCTCCTCGTTGATCATGAGGCTCACCTGCTCGCGGCCGTCGATCCCGACGCCGCGGGCGCCCTGGGCGTCGGCCAGTTCGCGGCTGATGAGCTGCCGCTCGACGAGGAACTGCCGATCGACCTCCTCGAGGCCGCCGACGTCGATGTACTCGAGCCCGTGGCCGACGGGAGCGGACGTGATGCGGTCGCGGAGGAAACGCTCGATCTCCGCGCGATCCTGCTCCGTCGCACGGCTCACGAACGGGAACTGGGCGACGTTGCGGGCGAGCCGGACGCGGCTGCTCATCACGATATCCGACTCGGGGCCGGTGCCGCGCAGCCACTCGCCGACGGACTGGGTGAGATTGTCGAGTTTCATGCCGCGGTCCACGTCCTCCGACCGATCACGTCCCTGTCGCACCGAGCCACCGCTGCTCGAGTGTACGGATGGCGTCGCGGTGCTCCCGCGCCGTCTCGTACGCCTCGCACGCGATCGCCTCCTTCATCGCCCGCCGCAGCCCGATGATCGAGGTCAACTCCTCCGTGCCCTCGGGGAGACCGGCCAGGCTCCCCTCGCGTGACGGTCGCCGGCCGGTGTGCCGCACCGCTCCGTGGATGTTCGCGATCAGCGGCTCCAGCTCCTTCTCGAAGTGCACGTAATCGTGCGGGCAGCCCAGCCGGCCCTGGTTGCGAAACTCGAAGAACGAGATTCCGCACATGGGGCACGACTTCTGGTCGAGCACGGCGAGCTCGTCCGCGGTCTGTCCGACGCCGAGCGGTCCCGTGAGCCCTCCACCCGTCTCGGGCTCCTCGCCGCCTCCCGTCTCCGACTGGTTCAGGTAGGCCCGGGCATGGTCCTCGCAGAGATGCAGCTCGCGGACCTCGCCCGTCTCGAGTTCGGTGATGTGGAACACGGCCTGCTTGTCGCACTGCTGACACTTCATCTCGACCGGAGCTCCACGGGATGTCCTCGGGCAATCATAGCGGTCGAACGCGGGATGGTCGTCCGCGGGCGGCCGCGTGTTGTTGCTCGGGGACGCCGGCGGTACTCTCACCGCAGTTCGGCAGCTCCCCGTCCCCCACTCCGCGTCCATGCCGCACCTCCCGGACAGGGCCCGCTTCGCCGACCTGGCACGGACGAGCCGGCTCGTGCCCGTGTACCGGCGGCTCTTCGCCGACAGCCTCACGCCCCTGACGGCCTACGCCCGCCTCGACGACGGTGCCGCCGGGTGCCTCTTCGAGAGCGTCGTCGGCGGTGAGAACGTGGGCCGGTACAGCTTTCTCGCCGCCGACCCCTTCCTGCGGCTCGAGGCCCGCGGGCGGGAGGTGCGGATCACCGGACCGGCCGGCGTCGAGTCGCTGGAGTGCGACGACCCGCTGGCGGAACTCGAGCGTCGGATGGCCGCGTACCGCCCGGCCCGCCTGGCCGAGCTGCCCCCCTTCACGAGCGGCGCCGTCGGATGCGTCGCCTACGATGCGGTGCGGTACGTCGAACGGCTGCCGCACGCCCCCGCCGACGACCTCGGCCTGCCGGACCTGTCGTTCGCGTTCTACGACCGGATGGTCGTCTTCGATCATGTGACGAAGGGCGTGGACGTCGTGGTCCTCGCGCGAATCGAGGGCGAGTCGGACTCGGCGGTGGACGCGGCCTACGACGTGGCGTGTCGCCGGGTGGACGAGACGATCGCACGTCTGGCGGGTGCGGGCGGCACCGCCGATCGACGGGGTGCGACGCCCTCCTGGCCTCCGCTCACGGACATCGGGCTGCGGCCGGTGATCGATTCCGCCGCGCTCGAGGGGGACGGTGCGGTGCGATCCGGGTTCGACCGGGCCGCCTTCGAGGCCGCCGTGGAGCGGGCGATCGAGTACATCCGTGCGGGCGACATCTTCCAGGTGGTGCTCAGCCGCCGCCTGGAGTGCCCGTTCGACGCGCCTCCGCTCGAGCTCTACCGCACGCTTCGCGTGGTCAACCCGAGCCCCTTCATGTTCTACCTGCGGACGCCGGGCTGCACGCTCGTCGGCAGCTCGCCCGAGATCATGGTGCGGGTGGTCGACGGGACGGTGACGGTGCGGCCCCTCGCCGGCACGCGGCGGCGCGGCGCCACTCCGGAGGAGGATCGCGCGCTCGCCGAGGAGCTCCTGGCCGATCCGAAGGAGCGGGCGGAGCACGTGATGCTCGTCGACCTGGGCAGGAACGACGTCGGGCGCGTTGCGAGCCCGGGCACGGTCGAGGTCGAGAAGCTGATGGTGAGCTTTTTTTTTTCTTCTTCTTCTTCTCAAC
>DNLZ01000433.1:0-423 GCA_003488325.1 Planctomycetaceae bacterium | reverse complement strand
ACCCCCCCCCCTATTTCTTTCTCTCTCTCTCTTGCCTCTGCAAAACCAACCAACCAACCACTAGGAAATCGAGCGCTACTCCCACGTCATGCACATCTCCTCCACCGTCACGGGCAAGCTCCTCCCGCAGCTGACGCCCTGGGACGCGCTCAGGGCCGCCCTGCCGGCCGGCACAGTGTCGGGCGCGCCGAAAGTGCGGGCGATGCAGATCATCGACGGGCTCGAGGCGGCCAAGCGCGGGCCCTACGGAGGCGGTATAGGTCACGTGAGCTACACGGGCCTGCTGGACATGGCCCTGGCGCTGAGGACGATGGTGAGAGTTTTTTGTGGTTTTTCGGAAGTGGTCTGCTCCTCGAAAAAAAAAGAAAAAGAGAAACGAAAACTCACTGTTCTTCTCTTTGAACTTTTTCAAAAAAAAAAAAA
>DNLZ01000054.1:510-3735 GCA_003488325.1 Planctomycetaceae bacterium | reverse complement strand
GGGGGGGGGGGGGGAGCCGATCTTCTTCGCGCGGGCCGAGGGGCAGTGGCTCACCGACGTCGACGGCCACACCTACCTCGACTACATCGGGTCGTGGGGCCCGATGATCCTCGGCCACCGCCACCCGCGGGTGCTCGCCGCGATCGAGCGTGCGCTCGCCACGGGCACGAGCTACGGCGCGCCGACCGAGGGGGAGAGCGGACTCGCCGAGCGGATCATCGACGCCGTGCCCTCGGTGGAGAAGGTGCGCCTCGTCAGTTCGGGCACGGAGGCGGCGATGAGCGCCGTGCGACTGGCCCGCGGCTTCACCGGGCGCGACCGGATCGTCAAGTTCGCGGGCAACTACCACGGCCATGCCGACAGCCTGCTCGTGGCGGCTGGCTCGTCCGCGGCCACGCTCGGCGTCCCCGACTCCCCCGGGATCACGGCCGGCACGGCCCGCGACACGCTCGTGCTCGAATACAACGATCCGGCGGCGCTCGAGGGAGTCTTCGCGGCGCAGGGCGACGCGATCGCCGCGGTGCTCATGGAGCCGGTGGTGGGCAACATGGGGCTCGTGGTGCCGAGCGCCGAGTTTCTCGCCACCGCAAGGCGGCTCACGCACGCCCATGGCGCCCTGCTCGTCTTCGACGAGGTCATGACCGGGTTTCGGCTCGCGTACGGCGGGGCGCAGGAAGTGCTCGGCGTGACGCCCGATCTGACGACGCTCGGCAAGATCGTCGGCGGCGGGCTGCCGCTGGGTGCGTACGGCGGCCGGGCGGACGTCATGGACCACGTGCTGCCGGCCGGCAAGGTGTTCCAGGCCGGCACGCTCTCGGGCAATCCGCTCGCGGTCGCGGCCGGAACGGCGACGCTCGACGTGCTGCGGGACGAGCGCCCCTACGCCGAGCTCGATCGGCATGGCGCCCTTCTGGAAGCGGGCTTTCGCGACGCGGCGGCCGCCGCCGGCCTCCCGGTATGGGTGGCACGCGTCGGCAGCATGATGACGATGTTTTTCCAGCGGGGCCCCGACGTCGTCCCGGTCACCGGCTGGCGCACCGCTTCGGCGAGCGACACCGCGCGGTACGCCGCGTTCTTCTGGGGGATGATCGACCGCGGCGTCTACCTGCCGTGCAGCCAGTACGAGGCCCTCTTCTTCTCCACCGCGCACGGCGACGCCGACATCGCCGCCACGATCGCCGCGGCGAAGGACACACTCCTGTCGCTCACGTCCACGTGAGCCCGCCTCCCACCCGCGCACATGCCTCTCACGGGGTATCGCCGTCCATCCTGTCTTCCGAGACGCGAAACCCATCTGCCGGATCGACCGGCGCTGATTGGTCTCGTCGCCTCTCGCGGCGGAGCGCCTCGAGTTCCCGCTTGAGCGGAGCCCAGTAGCGACGGTCGGCTTCTCGTTCCGTGTCTTCTTCAGCCCGCAAGGCCGCCACGAGTGACGACTCGTCCCCGGCGATCGCGTGGGCGAGCAGCGGCCGCTCGGCCATGGCCTGACGACATCTCGCCGGCGCACGCGACGCGACATCGATCAGGATCGCCGGACTCCGCGCCTCGCGCAACCAAAAGTCAACGGTCGTGTCGTCGGAACATTCGACATGGCGAGCGTAGTGAGCCTCGACGAGCCGCGTGGTCATCGGCCAGTCCTTATCGCGCTGAGTCTTCTTGGCGGACACAAGGTCCGGCAGGGACAGTACCTCGATCGTCTCTTCCGCAGTGCGAACCGTGGTACGACGGTTCCACAGCGTCTGGAAGTCGGGCAACCCACGCACCTTCGTCATCACATCGAGACGAACGCCCTGCGCGTCCGGTACACGGCAGCGAAAGTGAACCGCATGCCCGGCTTCGAGGAATCGTCGCTCGAACGGAGGGACCGCGATGTTCTCCGCCTGAAGCTCATCCACGGCGGCCCGCAGACGTCGCAGGTTTTCATCATCCGCGACGGTGACGATATCGGTATCCCGGCTAAACTCCGCTCCGCCGTACAAAATGCACGCCTGCCCGCCCATCAACAGCGAGCGCACGCCATTCTTCCGGATCGTAGAAAGGACTTTGAGGATCGGGCTCGGGGTCAAGCGAACCTCCCAGTTCGAGGAACGTTTGCCACAGTTTCGACGACTCCTCCAATCGTTGGGCGGGTGTCATGGCATACCAATCCGCCCACTCGTCACCCACCAGTTGTCGGATATCAACCATGCTCCACGCTCCTCCCCTGAAGTCTAACGAGCCTCCGGAATCGGAGCGATCGAGTTGGTCGTGCGTCACGGACGCCGTGCCTGCTGCATGCCAGACCGGTGGGCGTGACCGGGGGCTTCGGGCGGCAGCGGCGCTGCTCCGAACCGGCCTCGCCGTAATGGTCGTCGTCGGCACGGTGGCGGGAAGCGCGGCAGAGCCGCCGTCGTGCGAGTGGGTGTTCGTCGGCGGCGGTGACTCGCACGACAAGGCCCGGGCCGTGGCCGTGAATGCGGACGGGCACGTCTGGGTCGCCGCCGAATGCGTGGGCGACGCCGGCTTCGGGCACCTCCGTCGTCCGTCGGCGGGCGGCATGGACATGTGCCTGGTGAGGCTCGATGCCGCGGGCAGTCCGCTCTGGGTGAGCGGCCTCGGCGGCAGCAAGACCGACCGGGCCTACGGCGTGGTCGTCGATGCGTCCGGCCACGCGTACGTCACCGGACACTTCGAGAGCACCGATGCGGTCGTCAACGGCGTCACCCTGCCCAACGCCGGCGAGTACGACGCCTACACGGCGAAGTTCGCCCCCGACGGAACGGTTCTTTGGGTGCGGGTGCGGGGGGGCGCGGGCGCTGACTACGGCCACGGCATCGCCCTCGACTCGCAGGGCCACGTGGTCGTCACCGGTGTGATCGGCCGCGACATCTTCTGCACGAAGTACGACGCCGACGGCGACGAGATCTGGCATCGCACGACAACGGGCAACGTCTCCGGAAGCGGACACGGAGTCGCCGTGGATGGCACCGATCACATCTACGTCGGCGGCAACGCCGGCGGCTCCGGTCGCTGCGGCGAAGTCGCCATCGAATCGAGCACGACGGCGGCGCTCGTGCTGAAGCTCACGCCCGGCGGCGAGGCGATCTGGGCGAGCGTGATCCCGGGCACGCCGAGCGCGCTCTATCACGAGATCACCTGCGACGCGCAGGGCCGCGTGTGGGGGGCCGGCATGTTCAAGGGCCGCGTGCAGGTGGCCGGAGAGACGTTCACGAGCGGTGGCGAGAA
>DNLZ01000054.1:0-138 GCA_003488325.1 Planctomycetaceae bacterium | reverse complement strand
GGCCCGTCTGGG
The DNA here is from genome assembly GCA_003488325.1 of Planctomycetaceae bacterium. Lineage (GTDB taxonomy): Bacteria > Planctomycetota > Planctomycetia > Pirellulales > UBA1268 > QWPN01. Next base: position 126 of record DNLZ01000054.1, on the reverse strand, counting down.
CACGGCATTTGCACGGACCGGGCACCGACTACTGCCTCGGCGTGGCCACCGACGAGCAGGGCACGGCGTTCGTCTGCGGCGACTTCACGCAGGACACGTCGCTCGCAGGCCACGCGCTCGCGACCC
>DNLZ01000376.1:10834-11421 GCA_003488325.1 Planctomycetaceae bacterium | reverse complement strand
CGATCCGCTGCCGTCCTGGAACGACGGGCCGGCGAAGCGGGCGATCGTCGCATTCGTCCGCCGCGTGAGCGACGCGGCCTCGCCGGAGCATGTTCCCGAGGCCGAGCGGATCGCGGTCTTCGACAACGACGGAACGCTCTGGCCCGAATATCCGGTGCCGTTCCAGGCCGCCTTCGTGGGCGATGCGCTGCGACGTCGGCTGGCCACGGAGCCAGCCCTCGCGAACGACCCGATGGTCAAGGCCGTCTTTGCAGGTGACCTTGCAACGCTCATGAAGGGAGATCGCCACGAGGGATTCCTCCACGTGGTCGGACTCACGCACGCCGGCCTCACGGTCGAGGAGTTTCGACGCGACGTCGAGCAATGGATGGCGACCGCAAGGCATCCTCGTTTCGGACGCCCCTACGACCGGCTCACCTACCAGCCGATGCAGGAGGTGCTCGCGTTCCTGCGGGCCAACGGCTTCAAGACCTGGATCGTGTCGGGCGGCGGGGCTGACTTCATGCGGGTCTGGTCGGAGCGGGTCTACGGCATCCCGCCGGAGCAGGTCGTGGGCTCGACGGCGCGGTCGAAATTCGAGATGCGGG
>DNLZ01000376.1:10051-10460 GCA_003488325.1 Planctomycetaceae bacterium | reverse complement strand
GCGGGCAAGCCCGTGGCCATCCAGCAGTTCATCGGTCGCCGGCCGATCGCCTGCTTCGGCAACAGCGACGGCGATCTCGCGATGCTCCAGTACACGACGATCGCCAACCCTCGTCCTTCGCTCGGCGTGATCGTCCACCACACCGACTCCGAGCGGGAATATGCCTACGACGCCCAGCCTCGGGGCACGGGCCGGCTCGTGGAAGCCCTGGCCGAGGCACCTCGGCGCGGCTGGAACGTGGTCGACATGCGGCAGGATTGGAGCGTCGTCTTCTCTCCCGAAACGGTGGCTGACGCCGTCGCGACGGTCTATCTCGGCGGTGACATCCTCACGATGCGAGGGCCCCAGCCCGAATACGCAGAGGCGATCGTGGTCCGCGAAGGCAGGATTGCGTTCGTGGGCCCTGCCG
>DNLZ01000376.1:6464-9682 GCA_003488325.1 Planctomycetaceae bacterium | reverse complement strand
AAGACGCTGCTTCCGGGCTTCATCGACACCCATGGCCACTTCGTCTACTTCGGCAAGAACCTCGTCGATGCCGATCTCTTTGGGTGCCGCGACGTTCCTGACCTCATCGCCCGGATGAAGAAGCAGGCCGAACGTACGCCGGCGGACGGATGGATCGTCGGCTTCGGTTACCAGCCGCGGCAGATGCAGGAGGGGCGGACGCCCACGATCGAGGAACTTGATCAGGTCTCGGCCGATCGCCCGGTCATGATCGTCGATTCCTCCGGGCACCTCGGCGCCGGCAACTCGAAGGTGTTCGCCGCAGCCGGCATTTCAGCCGACACGCCCGACCCTGTCGGTGGCTCGTTTGCCCGCAAGTCAGGCGGCACATCGCTCGCGGGCCCGATGGAGGAGACCGCCCTCAATGCCGTCCGCAGCAAGCGGCCGCCGTTCAAGGGGGAGCTGGCCGACGCCGTCATTACCGGTGCCGCAAACCTGTGGGCCCGCCATGGTCAGACGACCGCGATGGAGGCGGGGCTTGGCCTTGGTAGCGACGACATCGACGTCGTGCTCAACGCCATCGACAGAGCGTTATTGCCCATCGACCTCTACGTGGCAGCGAAGGACTCGGCCGTGGACGACACGCTCGCGGCTGCCTACGGTGTGGCGCACGCCTACAACCCCAAGGCCGACGGAACGCTCGAGAAGCTTCGCGACGCGCGGGCCGACCTCGACCGACGCTACGTCAACCGCGTCCGTCTCGGCGGGATCAAGTTCTGGCTCGACGGGAGCCTCGATACGGCCTGGTTCACGCAGCCCTACTCGACCAACCCGCCGGGCAAGACGGGGTCGTACTCCGGATTTCGCCAGATTCCGGACGCGGTGGTCGACGCCGCCTTCGACCGCTTCTGGAACACGGAGATGCAGATTCACATGCACATGAACGGCGACGCCGCGGCCGACCAGGCGCTCGCCGCGATCGACAAGGCAGTCAAGAAGTACGGCATGCGCGACGCCCGCCCTGTTTTCGTGCACGCCTCGTGGGTGCGTCCCGATCAGATCGAGAAGATGAAGGCCTGCGGCGCGATCCCGAGCTTCCTGCCGTCGGGCATTGTGCCGGGAGGTGACGGCGTACTCAGGCTCTGGGGACCGCAGCGAGCGGCAGGGGCGATGGCCGCGCGGACATTTTTGCGTGCGGGACTGCCGTTCACCTTCTCTCACGATGCGCCGGTTTCTCCGCAGCCGTGGATCCTCGCACTCGTGGACGCGGGCACCAATCGCACGAGCGGCAGCGGTCAGGTGATCGGGCCCGACGAGCGGATCGCTCCCTACGATGGCCTGCGTGCCGTCACCGCCATGGCGGCCTACCAACTCAAGGAGGAGAAAACGAAGGGTACGCTCGAGGCCGGCAAGCTCGCCGATCTCGTGATCCTCGAGAGGAATCCGCTCAAGGTCGAGCCGAGGACGATCAAGGACATCGCCGTGGTCGAGACCATCAAGGAGGGTCGGACGGTCTACCGTTCTGCTCCCTGAACCTGTTCGCTCCGCAGTCGGCTTTTTTGCGGCGTACGCCGAAGCCTGAACAAACCTCGGACGAGCATCGGGCGACCCGGCTTGCTGTGTCGATGGTCGCTGTCTCCTGCTGTGGCTACGGTCTCGAGGTCGCCGGCTGGCAGCTGGCTGGCACATGGTGCAGCGCCATGCAGGGAACTCCGCGGCGTGCCCCGTTTGCTTCGCGACGCGCTTCGTCCGGGCCCTCGCAATCGTCTCGATGGTCCTGGTCCGGTGGGCGTCCGGGCGAACGCCGACGGGAGTCGAGTGCTTGAACTCGGCGGAGAGCCATGAGCGGGCTCCCTAGACTCGCGGGGCCGACGATGCCGCTGGTCGGGGGCCCGAGAGGCGGTCGAGCACGTTCCGGGTGATCTTCTCGACGAACCAGTTTCGCCGCTGGAGGCCCACCACCCAGTCGGTGGCTCCAGCGACGAACATCGTGCCGTCGCCCGCCGCCACGCCGCGGTCGTAGCTGGCGATCATGCCCGCGCCGTATTTCGGGTGGCGCGCCCCCTCGTGCTCCTCCAGATGCGGCAGTTCCGTGCCGTCTCCCTTGATCGATGGGTTGGCGACCGAGTTCATCGTCGTGGCGGTGGTGCCGTTGAAATGATCCTCTTCGTGCTGCACGGCGGGGGCCATGGCGATGATCGTGAGGTGTGCAGGCGCTCCGTCCCTGCCCGTCGGATACGGCAGACCGTCGCGCATGGTGAAGTCGCAGCCGTCGATCTCGTACGCGGCGATGCAATCGGGCCGGCCGCCGATCAGGTCGCCGAAGTACAGGTCGCTCCCCTCGAGGCTCCAGTGCCAGGGCCGGTAGATCGTGAAACCGCCGCTGGCCCGTGGTGCGGCCCCGCCGTACATCGCATGGATGACGTTCGAGCCGGTGAGGCCGAAGGTGTGCGCGAGCGGCCAGCCGACACACGGGAGATCCCACGCGTTGCTCACGAAGCGTTGCTGGTCGGTGCCGAAGAGGGGATCCGTGGTCTCGTCCTTGTGGTTTACGAAGGTGGTGCCGCCGTCCTCGTACCGCACCTGCCAGATGTTGTTGCCCGCGAAGCGGGCATGATTGCCCCCCGCCGCCAGTTGGTTCTCGATCGCCTGCCGCATCGGCCAGCTCGAATACTCGTCGTGCCCGACGACGATCGAGAGCCGATAGGGTTCGAGCGCATGAGGATCATCGTGGAGATCGTGCAGGGTGTAGTAGTCGAGCGTGTAGCCCGCGGCCTCCGCCCACTCGATGAAGAGCTTGCCGTAGAGTGCCCAGCTGGCGTCGCCGTAGTCGCGGGCGAATCCGTAATGATGGGCGTAGGCGTGGGCTGGCAGGCTGGGCACCGCGAAGGGAGCGAGTTCCGCGGTGGAGACGGCCCGCGGGGCGCCGCCGGGCAGCCTGATCAGGCCGCGGGACCAGGGCCGGAGGAGCGAGGTGCGGGGAAACGCCTTCTTGAACCGGGGCGTGCCCCCCTCGCCGTGATAGCTGTTGCCGCCACCCCAGTCGTTGTAGGCGTTCATCGTCGCGGTCGAGACGACGAAGGCGATGCTGGTCGCACCCGCGGGTGTCGCCGGTTTCACCACGAAGAAATGCTCGCGCTCGAAGATGCCTCCGTCTTCATCGCGGACGCGGACGATCACGACGTAGAAGCCTGATCGCCACCCGCTCGGGACCTGCACCTGCAAGGCCACGGGCCAGC
>DNLZ01000376.1:5729-6085 GCA_003488325.1 Planctomycetaceae bacterium | reverse complement strand
GCCGGTAGACCACCTCCGGCGTGGGCCCTTCCCGGTAGATCTCGATCTCGAACACCGCGCGCGTCGAGTGGACGTGGAAGTCGATCGTCTCGCCGGCGCGGTATCCGTACCGTGGGGTGTAGCACCAGATCTCGGCGATCGCCGGATCGTTGAGCGGCTTTTCGTAGGCCCAGCCATGCCGTGAATCGTTGTGGGGCGCTGGCCCCGCGCCGGGAATCACCCGTGGCTGATCGAGAATCGACGGGCCGTCATTGAAGGGTCGCTTTCCGGGGAAGGATGCCATGCGTTGAGCCTTTCGTGCGCGACGGAAGCTGTGTCCGGGAGACTCGCAGGGGTGCGATCGTGGGGCCGGTTTC
>DNLZ01000376.1:3739-5401 GCA_003488325.1 Planctomycetaceae bacterium | reverse complement strand
ACGCGTCGCTCCGAGCACCACCTCCCGCGCCCACGCACCGGCAGTCATGTCGAGCCGGCGCCGGACTACTGGGCGGCGGCCGCGGGTTCCGGGGTGTTCGCGGTCACCACCGGGATCTGCACCTCGAAGAACTGCTTCTCCGGCGGAACGAAGGGGCTGTTGTAGCCCATGATGCGCACCGGACCGGCCTGCCGATACGCCGCATGCTCGCCGAGCCAGCCCCGCAGGCGGTCTGTCGCCCGGGCGACCAGCTTCTCGTTGCGTTGCCCCCGCACGCCGATGCTCACCACGGTGGTCGCGGGAACGTCGAGCACGTCCACCGGACCCTGCGTTCCAGCCTGTCCGAGTTCGACGGAGGAGTAGAGGAAGGCCATCGCCTGTTCCTGTCCGACCGGCGGGCCGTCGGACTGGAACGTCATCTCGACCGGTGCGGTCATCGCGATGTCGTTGTTCTTGATGTGAGTGAAGAGCTTCCAGAATGCGTCGCCCCCGGAGGCCTGGGCCTTGCGGTAGGCGGGATACTTCTTGATCTCGACGGTGCCGACGGGAGTGTGTCCAGGGAATCCTGCGGGCATCTTCGCCTCGACGAGCGGCTTGAAGTCGGGGTCCTCCGCCAGGCCGTCGAGTTCCTGCTCGGCGTGGCACGGCGATACCCACGCGATGACGCCCGGAAGCATCGTCCACCCCATCAGGCAGATCAGGCTGAGTCTCATCATGTCAGTGAACTCCATGCCGATGGACGGCGTTGTGTGAATTCTCGGAAACCAGGTCACGTGGAACGTGGGGGCGTCGACAATCGGCCGGGATAGACCCGCGGGAGATGGGCCCTCGCCAGGCGTGCGACGCGACGCGTCTTCAGGGTGCGATCCGTCTCAGCTTCGGGTTGTCCGTGGAGGCCTCGATCGCGGCGATGGCTTCTCTCACGGCGGCAGCCTTGTGGCGGCTGAGCTGCTTCGGGAAATCAGGCTCGCGATTCTCGAAGTAGTCGGCCGATTCCCGGAGGCTCGGAATCGCGGCCCGCGCATGAACGCCGTAGCGGAGCAGGATTTTCAGGATGTCGTGGATGCGATCCTGGCTCGCCCACGGGTTTTGGCTGCGGACGTAGTCGGCACAGGCCGTGATCCCCTCCTCGACATGGTGTGCCGCGAGGACCGTCAGCCCGTTGAGCCGCACGCCGTCGGCGAACATCTCGCCGCTCGGCGCCGGGATCTCGATGGCCTCGCGGATGGCCGGGAGCAAGGGCTCGATCTCGTCGTAGCTCAGCCGCGTGTAGATGCCGCTCACGATGCTGCGGGCATGGCCATCCTGATTACGGAGTCCCTCGACGATGGCGGCGCGAAGCTCGTCGCGATCCACACGCTCGAGGGTCTTGGCGTCGGCAAGCATCCCCCCGAAGACCGCGCTGCAGACATACCGCTGCTCCATGGCCCGGGGGTCGTCGGCGGCAGGGGGGGCGGCGATCCTCGCCAGAAGCTCGGGCAACGCCTGGAGGCCCTCCTTGCCACTGGCCGCGAGCGCATCGGCGGCCTTCACCCGCAGCCAGAGATCCGGATCCTGGAGCAGCCGACGCAGCCGCGGCACGGCGGGAGCGGCCGCGCCCCGAAGCTTTTCGAGTGCATGGCAGGCACCGATACGTTCGTCGAGCGACGGGGAGTCGAGCAG
>DNLZ01000376.1:0-3367 GCA_003488325.1 Planctomycetaceae bacterium | reverse complement strand
GCCCGTTCCCGCACGATCGGCGACCACGACCCGAGCCGCTCGACCAGTTCCGCGTCCGACAAACCGGAGTACGCCGTCGTGCGATCCTTGTTCGTCCATCCGCGGCCGTCCGCCACGATGCTCCGTGCGGCGGTGGCGGTGAGCACGGGCACGACGCCGGCCTGCCTCCCCGTGAGCATGATCTTCCTGAGTGGCAACGCGTACCCCAGCAGGTAGGCTCCCGTGCAGTCCCAGTCGGCGTAGCTGTCGTTTCGCGGCTCGGGCGGACCCTGGTGCGGAAACCGGCCGGTCCAGTGCCGCGCGAGGTCGTGGTACCAGCCGCCGAACTCCTCCATCCAGGCGCCCGTGGCCTGCGGCCCCGCCTGGGCGATCGCCGGAAGCGACCACGTCATATTGAAGAAGTTGCCGGTGTGGCCGCAGTCGCGTTCGTTGCCGTGCGACGCCAGTGCCATGCGGGTGAAGTAGTCCGCGGCGTTCGTCTCGCCGAGTCGCTGGAAAAGGATCGCGGCCATCCCGCACTTGCCGTTGTCCTCGTGGGTCTCCGTCCATGCCGGATGGTCACCGTAGGGCACGGCCCCCTTGCCGACATAGAAACGGATGAGCCGTGCACTGCGGTCGATGGCCTGTGACACCTCCGGGTCCTGCACGCCGCAGTCGCGCGCCATGACCAGGCCGATCGTCAGTGGCAGACCGGGCGCGTTCATCATGCCGTACCCGCTCAGCCGGCCGTCGGGCAGGGCGAACTTGTGGCCCCACGAACCGACGCCGCTCTGGCCCCGCGACGCCTCCAGAGCCAGGCGACGCAGGCCGGGGAGCACCGACTCGTCGCCGGTCGCGGTGACGTACTCCGAGAGGAGCATCATCACGTAACCGTAGTACCAGGTGCTGAAGCCGGTCGTGGTGAACTCCGCCGCCCAGCGGGCCTCGCGGGCGACGAGCGGCACGTGTGTCGCGTCGCCTCCGGCCAGGAGCGCCAATGCGTTGAGGCACCGGGGAATGCCGTCGGTCTGCCGGACGTAGTCCGGTGCGGCCATGTGTGCCTCGAGCGCGGCCAGTCCCCGCTCGAGGATGCGGCTCGACTTGGGACAGTCGAAAGGCGCGGTCGGGCTGAACGTGCCGAGCACGGGCAGGTGCACGACGACTTCTTCCTGCGTACCGTCGCGCCAGCGCGTGAGCACGAGTCTGCCACCGCCGGCCTCCGTCTCGGCGGCGGTGATGGCCCTCCCCAGTTCCGTGCGCGGATCGGTGGAGAACGGCCGGCCGGCCGCCCCGAGCAGCACGTCACCCACCGCGAGCACGCCGTCTGCCGGCGACTCGGCTTCGACGGACGTGATGGCGATCTGCCGAGCGTCGGTCGTCACCAGGCGATCGCAGAACATCCACCCGCGAAGTCCGGTCGGGCCGAGGTTCCAGTCGTGCGGCGCCTTGGCCGGGATGTCGTCACCCTTCGTGAAATCCGGGATCTGGACGGCGCCGTCGGCGGCGATGGCCGGCGGCATGACGAGCGCCATCGCCATCGAGGCGACGCGGATGAGCGGACGGAGCGACGGGAGCATCGAGGACACGGGGTGCCGATCCAATTGAATGGTGGGAATCATTTGGGACTCATCATGGCGAGCATCGACTCCGCGAAGGCCTTCCCCATGAGGGCGAACGTCTTGGCGCAGCCCAGGTAGTGGTAGCCCGCGTTGGAGGCACCTCGCTTCCACAGGGCGACCTCGGGCGGCGAGATGAGCTCTCCCTCGAACTTCTTCAGGAACTCTCGCTTCTGGGCGTCGGTCATGGATCCATCGGCGTTGGCATGGTCCTTGTGCCTGCTGTCGAGGAAGTACGCCATCTGTCTCACCCGGTCGCGCTTCCGGTCGATCACCGCGAGTTCCTCGGCCCAGAACGGGGCGGTCTCGACGGCGGAGACCGTGCCCTGGAACTCGGGCAGTGCCGCCGGTGCCCGCATCGCCCTGCGGAACTCCTGCGTGTCGGTCTCCGCGTCGACACCGCCCACGCCCATCACTCCGATCACAAACGGCATGTGCGGGACGCCGAGATCGCGCCGGACGTCGCGGACGAGGTGTGCGAGGTTTTCAGCGTAATCGTCGAATCGGCCGGGCTTGCCACGGTCGGGGTAGGTGTGGCCGTCCACCATGTCGTTGAAGCCCTGCAGCCATACGAAGCCCGCGATCTCGTAGCCCTGCTCGGGGTCGTAGGTGGGAACGATCCGACGCGGGTCGGCGAGCACCCGCCGCACGTGATCCACCATGAGCCTGTAATAGTGGCCGGTGTCCCGCTTCTTGTCGGCAAGCCACTTCTCCATGTTCTCGGGAACCCCGTGGCCCGGCGGGCCGTAGTAGAGCTTCTTCTGGAAGTCGTTGAGCTCGTACGGTCCCGCGCTCGGTGGCCTGAAGTCGGTGTGCAGGCTCTTGCCTCCCCACGCCGTCTTGATGATGAGCACCGGTTCCGCGAGGGCGGCGTCCATCGTCAGCCCGAACGTGAACTCGGGGCCGATCTTGCCGCCATCCTCTTTCGGGTTGCTCCGCGCGCCGAATCCCGCCGTGAGCCTGCCGACCCCTTCGCCGTCGTTTCCACCGCTGCCTGTCAGATACGAAATCCACGTGTGGTCACACACTGCCGGACGGCCATCCGCACCGCGCATGATCGCGAGGAGCGGGGCCGTGGCGGGTTCGTCGCCCACGTAGTCGAAGGTTTCGACCCGCGCGTGCCCTTCCATGTTCGACTGCCCGGCGAGGACGAACACCTTCAGCGGCTTCGCTTCGGCCGAGACTCCAGCAGAGAGGAGCGCGAGCAGGAGCGACGCGGTGAGAAGCCGGGCAGATGCTGCATGCATGGTTGGATCGTGGAGTCTGTGTGTGGCGCAGGAACAAAGCGCACCGGTCGGCTGCGCACCGAAAGCCAGCGGTTAAGATACTCTTCCCGCCCGCCGCTCGGTCTTCGTGTCCCTCACATGACCACGCCAACCATCAAAGCCATGGCACTTTGCGTCACGCGGGCCGTGGTGGCGGTCTGCATGGTCGCCGTTCCAGGACGGGCCGCCGATCCCTTGCCAGGCACCAAGCCGTGGGATCTGGCTCTGCCGCTCGACGAGGCGATGGTCGACGGGATCGACCGGTTCGCGTTGCGAGCCATTGCGGACGCCAAACAAAACCGGGCGGCACGCTGGACACGCGACTACTCGAGTCAGGCAGCGTACGAGCTGAGCGTGGCTGCGAATCGCGAGCGGTTGCGGGTGATTCTCGGTGTTGTGGACCAGCGCGTGCCGGCGAGGGGCGTGGAACTGCTGGCAACCACGGAGCGAGACGATGTCGTCGGTCGGTCACCGCTCTTCACCGTCCGCTCCGTGCGGTGGGCGGTG
>DNLZ01000514.1 GCA_003488325.1 Planctomycetaceae bacterium | reverse complement strand
GCGAGCGGCCCGCGACAGTACCCCAACGCGCGGACCACCGGAGGCGCGTGCCGGGGGCCCGCGGCGCGTGTGCGCCGCGGGCCCCGCATGATTCTCGACGGGCAGACGTCCGTGCACCGTCGTCGTTCGTGCATCGCGTGCCGCGATGCTCCCGACCTACCGTACCGCCTCGAGGAGCATCTTCGCGTTCGGCACGGAGTGCCGCGACACGAGGCCGTTCTCGCGGGTCTCGATCACCGTCGCGACCGGGCCCACCTCGCGGATCGTCCCCTCGATGCCGGCCACGCTCACCGAGTCTCCCGCTTGGAGACGCTGGCGGACGTAGTAGCCCGAGAGGATGCCGCTCATCACGTCCCGGCCGCCGAGGCCGAATGCCAGGGCGAAGCCCGCAGCCAGACCGGCGGACCCGATGAGGATCAGCTTCTCGAGCAGGGCGAACTGGATCCCCAGCTGGTTGAAGGCCGCGATGAACGTGAGGATCGAGAGCACCCAGTAGCAGCCACCGGCGAGATACTCCGCGTACGACAGCCCGACACGGTCGGCGCTGGTCGCCACGACACCACGCAGGAAGGTCGCGGCAAGAAGGCCGATCACCACCACGACGGTCGCCACGAGCAGCCGCGGGATGTAGTTGACCACCTCGCCCATCGCCGACGTGACGCTCTCGAGGCCGAGGATGTTGAACCCCGCCATCACGAAGACGCACATCAGCAGCCAGAAGACGAGGCCGCCCACGATGGCGGGCACCGGTCGCGAGATGCCGACGTCCTTCATGCTCGTGGCCAGGCCGCTCTTCTCGGCCGCCGTCTGGAGCCCGATCTTGTCGGCGATCACCGTGATCAGGCCGCCCACCCAGCGGGCCACCACGTAGCCCACGACCAGCACCGACACCATCGCCACGAGCTTCGGTGCCAGCATGATCACCTGGCCCCAGGCCTGGGTGAAGCTGTCGACGAGCGCCTGCTTCGAAACATTCACGGTCTCGGCAGCCGTCTGCCCGACCGACGTGAAATCAGCCATGATTCGCCTTTCCCCCGTGTGAGATTCCCGCGGCGGTCACCAATCCGCCGCCACAGGATGAGTTGCCGGTCGAGGCCGGCGTGTCACGGAAATTTTTTTCGCCCTTCCCGCCGCCGGGAGACCGGCCTCGGGCCGACGGCCGGGCGGTTCACGAGGGGGGGTCGTGGGGGCCGGTTTTTCGCCCGTCGGGCCAGCGGCCGGTCAGCGTGTAGTGGAAGGCGGCAGCCAGGGCGGCGGCCAGCTGGATGATCGTCCAGACCGTCGCGCCGACCGCGAATTCGAGGACGTGCAACGCGAGGAGCCGGGGGTTCAGCTTGCGGCGGACACCCGCCCTCAGGGAGGCCGCCTCGGGCACCGGCGGCACGTCGAGATGGGCCAGTCGTTCGAGTGGATCCATCGGTCTCATCCTTTCTCCGTCGCCTCGTCGCCGAACAACCGTCCGGCCCGCGCCGCCAGTCGCTCCCTGATCCTGCTGATCCGCATGCGGCACGCCCCCGCGGAGATGCCGAACATCTCCGCCAGCTGATCGTAGTCGTGGCCCTCCGCGAAACGCATGAGCACGAGCGCGCGATCCTCCTCGTCGAGGCTGTCGAGCAGCGAGGCGACGTCGTGTCCGGCCTCGATCGCGGCGGACGGCTGGGCCGCGTCGTCCGGCGCCGAGGCGATCCGCTCGTCGGTGTCGGGCTCCTCGCGCCGCCGTCGCCGGCTGCGTGAACGGCGCAGGGTCAGGCACGTCCGCACGGCCACGCCGTGGAGCCACGTCGTGTAGGCCGAGCGGCCCGCGAAGGAACCGCGGTCGAAGAAGAGCCGCACGAAGACCTCCTGGGCGGCGTCCTCGGCGTCGTGCTGGGTGCCCATCAGCCGCCAACACACCCGCCACACCCGCTCCCTGTGGCGTTCCATGAGCGCGGTGAAGGCGACGCCGTCCGATCCCTCGCGGGCTGCCTGGGCGGCCAGTTCCTCGTCGGTGGGTTCCGGCGGATCGTCGTTCACGAGCGCCGAGTGTCGCGGCCGCCGCCCGCCCTGACGAGAGCGGTTTCCCGGAGCGGCGCGGTGAAAAAAGCCGGCGGGCCGGACGCTCGCGCGCCCGACCCGCCGGTGGTGCTCATTCGTCATGCCGGCCGGGGGCCGGCAGGGCGAGGTTCAGCAGCCCTTCTTGCAGCCGCGGAGGCAGCCACGGCCGCCCTTGCCGCCATGGCCCGCACCGGCGCCGTTCGAGGCGGCGCCGCACTCGTCGGCCGGCACCTCTTCCTCGACGCACTTCCGGACCTGGAAGCACTGCTGCTTCGTGACCTTCTTCGGGACGCGGACCACGTAGGACTCGGTCTTCGTCTCGGGCACGTCGTCGCACACGCAGACCTGCTCGGTCTTGGTCCGGGTCTCCGGCACCATCACCGTGTAGCAGACCTCCTTCGACCGGGTCTCCGGGACGCACCGGTTGACCGTGATCTCACGCGTGCGGCACTCGGTGCGGCACTTGTTCACGCAGATCGTGCGGGTCCGGGTCTCGGGAACCATCTTCGTCACGCAGTAGGTGGCCGACCGATCCTCGCAACGGGTCTTGTGGATGCAGACCGTGCGGGTCCGGCTCTCCGGCACCATCTTCGTGACACAGTAGTTCCGCGTGCGCTCCTCGCAGCGGGAGAGCTTGACGCAGTACGTGCGCGTCCGCTCCTCGCAACGATGCTTCTTCACGCAGATCGTCCGCGTCCGCTGCTCGGCGCGGCACTTCGTCACGCAGTAGGTGTAGGGAACCTGCTCGCACTCGGTCTTCCACGTGGTGGTCTCGACCTCATGCGTCTCGCACGACGGAACCCACTTCCGGCAGCAGACGATCTTCGGGCAGCAGGGGTTGCCGTCCGCGTCGTACTTGCCGTTGGCGGAGATCTCCTTGGCCTCGGTCACCCAGTGACCGCCACGGCACGTCACCGTCTTCGTGCCCTTGACGGCCACGCGGCGGCTCACGGTCCGATGACCGGTCATCTGCTCGGTGTAGGGGACCATGACCGTGTAGGTCTGCTCGACCTGCTCGGTGTAGGGCACCATCACCTTGTAGGTGGCCGTCCGCTCCTCGGTGTAGGGCACGCTCACCTTGTAGGTGGCGGTGCGCTCCTCCTTGACGGGGACCATGACCGTGTAGGCCTGCTCGACCTGCTCGGTGTACGGGACGTTGACCTTCCAGGTCCGCGTCCGCTCCTCCTTGACCGGCACGCACACCGTGTAGGTCTGCTCGACCTGCTCGGTGTAGGGCACGTTCACCTTGTACTCGACGGTGCGGGTCTCGGGCACGTTCACGTTGACGGTGTACTCGACCGTCTTCGAACGCTGCTCGGGGACCATCACGGTGTAGTTCCGCGACCGCTCCTCGATCCGCGGCACCTTCTTCATCACCGTCACCGACCGCTCGCGGACCTCGGTGGCCCACTCGGTCACTTCCACGTCGCGGATCTCGGGGACGGTCTTCCACCGCCGCACCGTCCGCATCGCCGGAGCCGACGCCTCGTCGGCGACGGCACCACCCTCGACCACGGCGGCCGGCTCGGCCGCACTCTCACCGGCCACGAGCACCGAGCCATCCGCTGGCACCGGGGCGGCCGGCTCCTGGCCATGGGCGAACCCGCCGCCGATGCAGGCACCGGCAGCCGCGGCCCACGGAAGGAAGCTGAACGTCAAACGCTTCTTCACGGAAACCTCCAGAGGGAAAAAAAGAGACACGTTTCGCGAAACAGACCCCCGGGCGATCGCCGGCGGGACCGATCCGAGGACCCACCGTCGCGATGCCCGGGCTTCAAGCCGCCGGCACGCCTCCCGGTCACGTCACTCGGGAAGAGTCGACGCTTCCGGAAGGGTTTGCGCTGCCGGCAAACTTCCCTCCGTGCATCGACGTTCGCGGATCGAAAAACTCAGGTGCGTTGCGAATCGTCCGGCTGTTCCGATTGCACCGGTCGTGGGAGCGCGGGAGGCGCGTCCGGCCGGCAGCCGGACGCCATGGG
>DNLZ01000272.1 GCA_003488325.1 Planctomycetaceae bacterium | reverse complement strand
GCAGGTCGCCCGCCTGCGTGACGCTGACCTCGACGCCGTTCGCATCCGCATCCCCCTGGAGCGTGAGGACGCCGGCGGCGAGGGTCGCGGTGACGTCCCCGGCCAGCGGGAGCCGGGGATCGAGGCGCTCGATGCGGAGACGACGAGGGGGACGCGTCTCGCGGGCACGATACGGCATGACGGTCCTCCTGCGGGCGCCGCCGGCGCGGCGGGCACCGGGAATACGCTCGAGCCTACGATCAGGTTCACCGCCGGGCGAGCCGGCGGCTTCCCCGTCTCCGCTCACCGCCAGGAATAGGCGCTGATCCCCTCGAGGTCACGCACGAAGAGGTCGCCTCCGGCCACGGCGAGATGGGCCCAGGCCTCCTCCTCGGCGACCTTCGCCTCGCCGAGCAGCGTGTAGGCCTCCGGCGTCGCCCGGATGAGCCGCAGCGTGCCGGTCTCGTCGAGGGCCAGGATCCGGTCGCCCGAGGCGACCATGCTCCAGTAGCGGCCGAAGGGCGTCGTGATCCACGCCTCCTCGCCCGTGGCGAGGTCGAGACAGGCGAAACGCTGGTTCCGCAGATGCACGTATGCGTGGCCGTCGATCACGATCGGCGACGACATGTAGCCCTGGACCTTGTTGCGCCACACCTGCTCCACCGGCTTCGTCGCCTGGGCCGGATCGATCGCGAAGAGAAACGAGCCGCCGCCATAGCTCGTCGTGAAGACGCGGTCCGACACGACCGTGGGAGTCACGATGTTCATGCCGCGAAATGCCTCGACGGGAGTCTTCCACAGGACCGAGCCCGTTTCGGGATCGACGCCGGCAAGCGCATCCCGGCCCTGCACCAGAATCTGCGACGCGCCGCCGAGCGTGGTCGGATAGGGGGACGAGAACGCGCTGCCGGACATTCCCCCTCCGTCCGCGAGCACGCGCCACGCGATCTTTCCGGTCGCCTTCTCCAGCTTCACGAAGCCCGACCCGGCCTGCACGTAGACGTGGTCGCCGATCACGAGCGGGCTCGACACGAAGCCGAAGGCGGGCAGCGGGCTCTCGAGCGCCGCCACGAAATCGACGCGCCACTGCTCCGCGCCCGTCGCCGCATCGAGACAGACGAGCAGGTCGCGCATGCCCGCCACGAAGAGACGGCCCCCGTCGAGGCAGGGCGTGGCCCGGATCCACGAGCCGTTGGAGGCGGCGAAGAAGGGCACGCTCATCGCCCCCTCCCACGATGCCTGCCACAGCTCCTTGCCGGTCGCGCGGTCGAGGGCCCGCACGTGCTCCGTCTTCTTGCCGCGGGTCTCGGTGACGAAGACGGCCTCGATCGGCCCCTGCGGCGTGGCGATCGTGCCGACGAGCGGCCCCGAGTACCCGGGCCCGAGGTCGACGCGCCACATCCGCTCGAGACGCGACTGCTCCAGGCCGTCGGGCCATGCGCCCGCGACCACGAATCCGTCACGATTGGGTCCGCGCCACTGCGGCCACGACTCGGCAGCCGGCGCGCCGCGTCCCGCCGCGCACGCGGCCACAAGCAGCGCGACGCCCGCCGCGGCGAACCTGGGTGATCGCATCATCGAACGTCTCCGGAGGTGCTGGGCTGCGGTCGCAGCATATCCGGCCGGGGACGTTCACCCGGCGGATTCGTCCCAGGCGGCCACCGGCACGCAGCTGCAGAAGAGGTTGCGGTCGCCGTGCACGTTGTCCACGCGGCCGACCGGCGGCCAGTACTTCCGTCGCGCGAGGCCGGGCACCGGGAACACGGCCTCCTCGCGCGAGTAGGGACGGCTCCATGCGCTCGACGTCACGGCCGCGGCGGTGTGCGGCGCGTGGACCAGCGGATTGTCGTCGCGCGGCCACTCGCCCGACTCGATCCGGCGGATCTCCCCGCGGATGGCGATCATCGCGTCGATGAACCGGTCGAGCTCCGCGAGCGGCTCGCTCTCCGTGGGCTCCACCATGAGCGTGCCCGGCACCGGGAAGCTCAGCGTCGGGGCGTGGAATCCGTAGTCGACGAGTCGCTTGGCGACGTCCTCGGCCGTGACGCCCGAGGTCTCCTTGAGCGGCCGCAGGTCGAGGATGCACTCGTGCGCCACGCGGCCGCCCGGTCCCGCGTAGAGGGTGGGAAAGTGATCCCGCAGGCGGAAGCTCACGTAGTTCGCCGCGAGGATCGCCGTGGACGTCGCCCGACGCAGACCTTCGGGGCCCATCATCCGCACGTACATCCAGCTGATCGGCAGGACGGCCGCGTTGCCGAGCGGGGCGGCCGACACGGCGCCGACGACGCTCTCGGGCAGGCCGCCCGTCGCGTGGCCGGGCAGGAACGGCACGAGATCCTCCACCACGCACACGGGCCCGACCCCCGGGCCTCCGCCGCCGTGCGGGATGCAGAACGTCTTGTGGAGGTTGAGATGACTCACGTCGCCGCCGAAGGCGCCCGGCGCCGCGAGGCCGACGAGGGCGTTCATGTTCGCCCCGTCGACGTAGACCCGGCCGCCATGGCGATGGACGATCTCGCACAGCCGCACGATGTCCGACTCGAACACGCCGTGCGTGCTGGGGTAGGTGATCATCACCGCCGCGAGCCGGTCGGCGTGCTCGCGGCACTTCGCCTCGAGCTCGACGAGATCGACGTTGCCCTGGGCGTCGCAGCCGGTCACCACGACGCGCATGCCCGCCATCTGGGCGCTCGCGGGGTTGGTGCCGTGCGCCGAGGCGGGAATGAGGCACACGTCCCGGTGCCCCTCACCCCGCGACTCGTGCCACCCACGGATGGCGAGGAGGCCGGCGTATTCCCCCTGGCTGCCGGCGTTCGGCTGGAGGCTGATGCCGGCGTAGCCGGTCGCCTCGCAGAGCCACCCGCGCAGCTGCGCGTCGAGGATCGCGTAGCCCTCCCTTTGGTCCGCCGGGGCGAAGGGATGGATCCGCGCGAACTCCGGCCACGTGACCGGGATCATCTCGCTCGTCGCGTTGAGCTTCATCGTGCAGCTCCCCAGCGGGATCATGCTGCGGTCGAGGGCCAGGTCGCGGTCGGAGAGCTCGCGGATGTAGCGCAGCATCGCCGTCTCGGAGCGATGCGCGTGGAAGACCGGGTGCGTGAGCAGGGCGGTCGTGCGGCGCAGGGCCGGGGGCAGGAGGTCGCGGACCGGGCCGTCGAACGCCGCGGCGTCGGGCGCCGTCCGATCCGGAGCCGCGAAGGCCTGCCAGAGACGCACGACATGGTCCCGCGTCGTCGTCTCGTCGAGCGTGATGCCGAGCGTGGCGCGGTCGAGCGTGCGCAGGTTGATGCCGAGCTCCAGCGCGCGGGCCGCGATGGCCGCGGTGCGACCTTCGGTCGCCACCGCGAGCGTGTCGAACGCGTGGACGTTCCTGATCGCAAAACCGAGCCTGCGCAGGCCGTCGGCGAGGATCGCCGTGAGCGCGGCCACCCGCGATGCGATGCGCTCGAGCCCCTCCGGCCCGTGCCAGACGGCATACATGCTCGCGACGACCGCCGGCAGCACCTGCGCGGTGCAGATGTTGCTCGTCGCCTTCTCGCGCCGGATGTGCTGCTCGCGGGTCTGGAGCGCGAGCCGGTAGGCGGGCCGGCCGTGGGCATCGACGCTCACGCCGACCAGCCGGCCCGGGAGCGATCGCCTGAACGCGTCGCGGCAGGCGAGGAACGCCGCATGCGGCCCGCCGCACCCCATCGGCATGCCGAAGCGCTGCGTCGTACCAACGACGATGTCGGCCCCCCACTCGCCCGGCGGGGCGAGCACGACGAGCGCGAGCGGGTCGGCGGCCACGCAGAGGACGCCCTGGCGTGCGTGGACGGCCTCCGCGAGGGTCCGCCAGTCCCGCACCTCGCCGTCCGTGCCCGGATACTGCACGAGCACCCCGAAGCAGTCGTCACGCTCGTGGATCGCCGCCGCGTCCCCCACCTCGACGGTGATCCCCAGCGGCCGTGCCCGGGTGCGCAGCACCTCGAGCGTCTGCGGGTGGCAGCCGACGTCGGCGAGGAACACGTCGCCCGCGACCGACGACATGCGGCGTGCGAGCGTCATCGCCTCGGCCGCAGCCGTGGCCTCGTCGAGGAGCGACGCGTTGGCGATGGGGAGCGCCGTGAGGTCGCACACCATCGTCTGGAAGTTGACGAGCGCCTCGAGGCGGCCCTGGGCGATCTCTGCCTGGTAGGGCGTGTAGGCCGTGTACCAGGCGGGATTCTCCAGAATCGTCCGGAGGATGACGCCGGGGGTGTGAGTGTCGTGGTAGCCCTGTCCGATGCAGCTCGTGAGGACGCGGTTGCGCGAGGCGATCCCGCGCAGTTCCGCGAGCGCGGCCGCCTCGGTCACCGCCCGAGGCAGCCGCAGCGCCCCACGGCGGGCGATGCTCGGCGGCACGATCCGCTCGACCAGGTCGTCGAGCGCTGCCGCCCCGAGCGCATCGAGCATGTGCCGCTCGTCGGCCGCCGACGGGCCCACGTGGCGGCCGACGAACTCGGACGGGTCTTCGAGCGCGAGGAGGGGCGCGGGCCGACCGGGGCTCCGGTCCCGGGACTCGACGTGCACGGGCGCGCCGGACGAGGGGACGCGGGCTGCGGTCACGAGGTCTGACATGACAGGGCTCCGGGGACGGGCCGACGGACGTGCCGTCACCCGCCAGGTGCTACGGAAGCCCCGCTGTCCTTGGACCTGAGAGATTCGCCACGGGCGACGCCCGCGGTTTGCCCCTTCGGTGGGCGAGGCTCGTCGAGCCCCACCGCTCTCCAGCAGTGCGTGTCGTCAGTTCTTTTGCCTGAGCGTTCAGCCTTCGGCGGTCTTGCGACTCTCTCCTGACGCCGTCCATTCTACTCCGGGCGGCGGTTTGGTGGAGCCCCGGCCCGGGCGGCGGCTGCGACCATGGTCGCAGCGTGGATGTCGACGATCGATTCGAGGTCGGCGCAGTAGCCGCCGCCACAGACGATCGCGACGGGGAGCCCGTCGTTCCAGCAGGCGTCGAGCACCAGCGTGTCGCGGGCGGCGAGGCCGGTCTTCGTGAGCGCGAGCCGTCCGAGCCGGTCCCCCTCGTACGGATCGGCGCCCGCGATGTAGAGGGCGAGGTCGGCACGCGACCGCGACAGGGCGGTGGCGAGCGCGGCCTCGAGCGCCGCGAGGTAGGCGTCGTCGCGGGTGCCGTCGGGCAGCCCGACGTCGAGCGATCCCGGGTGCTTGCGCAGGGGAAAGTTCCGCTCGCCGTGGATCGACAGCGTGAACACGGTCTCGTCGTCCGCGAAGATCGCCGCCGTGCCGTTGCCCTGGTGCACGTCGCAGTCCACGATGAGCACGCGGCGGACGGCGCCTCGGGCCTGCATCTCCCGCGCGGCCACGGCCGTGTCGTTGAACACGCAGTAGCCCTCGCCCCAGTCGGGCCCCGCGTGGTGCGTGCCCCCGGCGAGGCTCGCCGCCACGCCGTCCGTGAGGGCCGCTGCCGCGGCATCCACCGCCGCTCCGGTGCTGCGCAACGATCGCACCACGAGCTCGGGGCTCCACGGGAAGCCGATGCGGCGCACCTCCTGCGGGGCGAGCGTGCCGGCGAGCACGCGGCCCACGTAGCCACGATCGTGCACCCGCAGCAGCTCGTCGTCGGTCGCCGCATGCGGCTCGATGAACTCGAACGGCGCTCCCGACGTCGCGAGCGCCTCGAGCCGGCGGCGCAGGAGCGCGTACTTGGCGGCGGGGAAGCGATGGTCCGGCGGGAGCGGCAGCGGGTAGCGGTCCGATGGAAACAGGCGCATGCGGCCCTCCGTTGACACGACTCTCTACCGTGGCGGCATGCCCCGTGAAAACCCGGCGCCGCGGCGACCGGCGCCGACCCGGTCTGGCCTTGCGTTCCTGCGACGACAACGGGAAAGTGCTGCCAGTGGAACGCGACGACGCGCACCGCCCGGCGGCTCTGCATGCCCCTTTCTCCCCCACCCACATTCACGCCCGACTGGGAGGCATTCCTCACCGGCGGCGTCATCGTCGCCACGCTCTCGGCGATGCTCGTGGTCGGTCGCTCCGCCGACATGGCGATGATCGGCGGCGTGGTGGTGCTGCTGGCGGCCGGGATTCTCTCCCCCGCCGAGGCGCTCGGCGGCATGAGCAACGAGGGGATGGTGACGGTCGCGGCCCTGTTCGTGGTCGCCGCCGCCATCGACCGCACCGGAGCGCTCGCCGGCATCACCGGCCGGGTCCTCGGCCGTCCGAAGTCGCTCGCCTCGGCCCAGCTGCGGGCGATGGTGGTGCCCGGAGTGCTCTCTGCCTTCATGAACAACACGCCCGTGGTCGCGCTCATGGTGCCCGCGATCCGGGACTGGGCCCGCAAGCAGCGGCTCAGCGTCTCGAGGCTGCTCATGCCGATGAACGACGCCGTCGTCCTCGGCGGCCTCTGCACGCTCATCGGCACGAGCACGAACGTCGTCGTGAGCGGCCTCTACGCCGCCAGGACCGGGCGCACCCTCGGCATGTTCGACATCACGTGGCTGGGGGCGCCCCTCTTCGTCGCGGGACTGGTCTACATCCTCGTGGCCAGCACGCGTCTTCTCAGGGATCGGCGACCGGCGATGAGCCCGACCGACGACCCGCGCGAATACTCGCTCGAGATGGTGGTGGAGCCGGGCAGCCCGCTCGCGGGCCGCACGATCGAGCAGGCGGGCCTGCGGCACCTCGACGGGCTCTATCTCGTGGAGATCGACCGCGCCGGGCACGTCATCGCGGCGGTCGCGCCGTCCGAGCGGCTCGAGGCGGGTGACCGGCTCGTCTTCGTGGGCGTGATCGACTCGGTCGTCGAGCTGCAGAAGATTCGCGGCCTGCGCCCGGCCACCGACCAGGTGTTCAAGCTCGACGACCCGCGCTCCGAGCGGGTGCTCGTCGAGGCGGTGGTGTCGAACACCTGCCCGCTCGTGGGAAGAACGATCCGCGAGGGGCGCTTCCGCTCGACCTACGGCGCCGTCGTCATCGCCGTCGCCCGCAACGGCGAGCGGCTGCGGATGAAGATCGGCGACATCGCGCTCGAGCCGGGCGACACGCTCCTCCTCGAGGCGGGCCCGGACTTCGCGGAGCGCCAGCGGTCGAGCCGCCACTTCTACCTCGTCAGCGAGGTGCAGGGGGGCGCCCCTCCGCGCCACGACCGGGCATGGATCGCGTGCACCGTGCTCTTCGCGATGGTGCTCGCCGCCACGCTCGAGCTCGTGCCGATGGTCGCCGCCGCGCTCGTCGCCGCCGGCGCCATGGTGGCCACCCGCTGCATCTCGTCGACGGAGGCGCGGCGCTCGATCGAGTGGGAGTCGCTGCTCCTCATCGCCGCGAGCTTCGGGCTGGCGAGGGCGATGGACAAGACGGGGCTGGCCGAATCGATCGCCGGTGCCACGATCGACCTCGCCCGGGGACACCCGCACCTCTCACTCGCGGCGCTCTACTTCGTCGCCATGCTCTTCACCGAGCTCATGAGCAACAACGCCGCGGCGGTCCTCACGTTTCCCATCGCGTGGCAGACGGCGGCCGATCTCGGCGTCAACCCGATGCCCTTCGTGATGGCGATCACCGTGGCGGCGAGCTGTGGCTTCGCGACGCCGATGGGCTACCAGACGAACCTCATGATCTACGGTCCGGGCGGCTACAAGTTTGGCGATTACCTGCGGTTCGGCGGGCCGCTGAACCTGCTCGTGATGGCGATCACGGTGGCCCTGGCGCCGCTTCTCTGGCCCTTCTGAGCCGCCGCCGGCTTTCCAAACCGCGTCACCGGCCGTACCCTGCACGGGTCGACGGGATCGTTGAACGGCTCGAGCCGAGCCCGCCTCGAAGCGCCGGTCGGGGCCGCGATGAGCGACATTCTCTTCCACTACTACCGCGTCAACCCGACGACCTGGTTCTACCTGTCGTCGCTCCTGTCGATCGCGCTCTTCTTCAAGTTCAACCGGCTGCTGAGCGTCCGCAACGTCGACCTGCTCGGCCTCGTGCTCCTCGCCCCGGGCCTGCTCGCGGTCGAATACGGCGGCTTCAAGGCGAGCGACACGGCGCGTGAACTCGGCTACATCTGGATCTTCGCCGTCTCCGGCGCGTTCCTGCTGCGGATGCTCTTCGATTCGACGATGGTGCGCCGCCCGCTCCTCGAGCCGAATCTCACCACCGGCGGCCTCGTCTTTCTCGGCCTGTCGCTGCTCGTCTTCCTGCTGGCCAACGTGATCACGACGCGGCCCCAGCGCGACGACCTCGCCGGGGCCGCCGCAGCCGACCGGATGACCGCCCGCGAGGCGGACGTCGACGCCGACCGCCTCGTGCGGCTCGGTCCCGGCTATCCCCTGCTCTTCCTGCTGCCGCGCATCTCCACGCAGCCGTTCCTCGCGACGGCGGAGCCGGGCGACGCCGACGATCCCGGCGAGGCGCGACGGCGCGTGCTCCACGAGACGACGGCGCGGGTGATGGCGATCGCGTCCCAGCTGGCGGTCGTCGGCGGCATGATCCTCATCGGCTGGCGCCACTTCGACAACGCGCGGCTGGGCATCGCGGCGGCGGTGCTCTACCTGCTGCTCCCCTACACGGCGACGATGACCGGCCGGGTCGATCACGCGCTGCCCGGGGCCCTCGTGCTCTGGGCCGTCGCGGCCTACCGCCTCCCCTTCGTCGCCGGCGTGCTCATCGGACTGGCGATCGGAGCCATCTACTACCCCGTCTTCCTCCTGCCGCTGTGGTGCAGCTTCTACTGGGAGCGGGGTGTCCGCCGCTTCGCGCTCGGGGTCACGGCGGCGCTCGGGGCCCTGGTGGTGGGGCTGTGGTTCACCTCCCCCGACGCCGGCGCCTTCTTCTGGCAGCTGCGGCAGATGATGGGCTGGATCCTGCCGAATGCGGTCGAGCTCGAGGGCTTCTGGGCCCTGCCCGGGTACGACCCGGTCTTCCGGCTGCCGGTGCTCGCGGGCTTCATCGCGATGATGGCGACCCTGGCGATCTGGCCGACGCCGAAGAATCTCGGCACGCTCATGAGCTGCTCGGCGGCCGTGCTCCTCGGCAGCCAGTTCTGGAAGGCCCACGACGGCGGGCTCTTCATGGCCTGGTACCTGCCCGTGCTCCTGCTCGTCGTCTTCCGCCCGAACCTCGAGAACCGGGTCGCGATGAACGTGCTCGGCACGGAGTGGTTCACGCGCCGCCGC
>DNLZ01000270.1:2453-2584 GCA_003488325.1 Planctomycetaceae bacterium | reverse complement strand
CTGAACTGCTGATCGCGCGTCGTCCCGGGCTCAGCCCAGCCCGCGAAAGTTCGGCCGCAGTCGATAGGAGCCGCTCGGGTGGAGCCGTAGGATGCCGACCAGTTCCCCGGCCGGGTCGAGCGCCGCGACGT
>DNLZ01000270.1:0-2087 GCA_003488325.1 Planctomycetaceae bacterium | reverse complement strand
CGACACGAACCCGCCGCGGATGGCCTGATCGAGCACGACGCCGTCCAGCACGACCCGCTCGAGCTGCGGCACTGCGTCGACCGGCGAATGCAGCGACTCCCGCACCATGCCCGCCTCGATCCGCTCGAGCGGCACCGCGTCGGCGAGCGTGAACGGACCGACCGCGGTGCGGCGCAGCGCCGACATGACAGCCCGCGTGCCGAGGGCGAGCGCGAGGTCACGACCGAGCGCACGAATGAACGTGCCCGAGGAACAGACGATGTCGAGGTCGAGCCGCGGCCAGTCGTAGCCGGTGACGACGAGGCGGTCGATACGTACCGGCTTCGGCGCGAGCGCGACGGCCTTGCCGGCGCGGGCGAGCGCGTAGGCGCGTTTTCCCGCCACATGCGCCGCCGAATAGTCGCAGGGCCGCTGGAGGATGTCGCCGCGGAAGGCCGGCAGCGCCGCCTCGACGGCTGCAGGCGACGGTCGCACCGGCTGCGTCTCCTCCTCGACGGGAGTCTCCATGTCGTCCGACGCACTCGACCGGCCGAGGAGGAACGTAGCCTCGTAGCGTTTTGGAAGCTCGTGGAGCAGCTCGACGAGCCGCGTGACGGCGCCGACGCACACGATCATCACGCCCCGCGCGAGTGGGTCGAGCGTGCCGGCGTGGCCGACCGACTTCGTGCCGAGGGCCCGTGCGACCACGTCCACGAGGCGGCGCGACGTCATGCCCGCCGGCTTGTCGACGACGATCAGACCGTCGAGCTGGTGCGTGGTTCGTTGCGGCATCGGATGGGAAAGGCGTAGAGGTCGGCGATCTCGGACACGGTGCGGCCGCCGACGCGGACCGCGGCCCGCAGGCGGGCGGGATCGTCCACGGCACCTGCCACGAGCCGGTCAAACTTGACGGCGAGCAGCCGGTCGGTCTGCGTGGGGTCGGACCTCGCATGCCCGAGTGGATGGACCACAAGGTCGCTCGCACGCCGCCCGAGCGTGTCATGCTCGAGTGCGACGCTCGTGGGGATGCCGGCGGGATACCGCCGGTCGTAGTCGGAACCCCCGTGCTCGATCTCGATCCGTTCGATGATCCGGGCCACGGCCGGATCCGCGATCGCGTGATCGGAATAGTCCTCCGGAACGAGCATGAGCGATTCCCAGCCCAGCGTCGTACCGGCGGCTGCGGCGTCGCGCGCCTTCAAGAGCGTGCGGGCCACGATGTACGGCAGCGAGTGGTCCGCCGACTGCCGGGTGGTGGGCGTGCGTTTCGCAGGATCGGCGATGATCGAGTACGCAGGCTCGTAGATGACGACCCGCACGCGCCGCAACCGGCCGGGATCGATCGCGAGCGCCGGCTCCGCGGCGAGGAGATCGACGATCGCCTGGAGGGCACCCGCCGACTGATGCTCGTAGAGGCCGAGCTTGAAGTGCATGCCGTGGATGGCGAAGGCGTCGCCCGACACGCCGAGCTCGAGGTCGAAGGGGCTCGTGCCGTCCGGGGACGGCTCATGGAGCCGGTAGATCGCCAGCGGATTGCGGAAGACGTCTGCCGGTCCGCGAAACCCGTCGAGCGACCGTCGCGCGGAGAGCACGGCCACCTCGGCCGCGAGTGCCGCCGAGGCGCCCTTCGAGTCGGAGAGTTGGTGGCCGGCGCGGATGGCGCGGAAGGGGACGTAGTGCGCGACCGCCATGCCGATCGCCGATTCGATCTGCTCGAGCGTGCCGCCGAGCGCCGCGGCATAGGCCGCCGCACACGCCACGGTGCCGTGATGCACATGGTCGATCGCATAGCGGCGCAGCGCGAACACCTCGGCGAGCCGACCACGGATCTCGTCGATGAGCAGCATCACGCGGAGCGTCGTGTCACCGTCGAGCCCGGCCTCCCGCGCCGCGGCCAGCGCCACCGGATAGAAGTCGTTGTGACCGAACTCCCCCGCCGTCCGTCCTGCGGCGGCGTCGTACCCGAAGTTCGTGCCGTTCGCGTCCCACTCCCGCATCGCCGAGGCGTTGGCGGCCACCGCCTTCTCGACCGCACAGGCGCGGGGCGTCCCGTCGACGATGCCGCCGAGACACACGGCGCCCCTTGAGCCGGCCGACGGCGGCGCGGC